>CAYOUM010000082.1:0-1973 GCA_964407185.1 uncultured Methanomassiliicoccales archaeon
ACGAACACGAGGCGGAACGGGATCCCGATCTCCTCCGCCTGGGCGGTTGCCTCCCGGAGCTCCCAACGAGAGAGCGACTCCGTGTCCGCAAGAACGGCGAGGGAGGAGTCGCCGATGGCATCGTAGATGATCTTCGCGACGAGCCCTGAGTCGACCCCGCCGGAGTAGGCAACGAGGACACGGCCCCGCCGCCTCGCGACGTCCTTGATCTTCTCGCAAGCGTCTTGCAATCGTGCGTCCATGGGCGGGCTCCGCAATGGAGCGCGGAGAAATAAAGTCCGCGGGAAACTCCTTAGTCGGGAGTCCGGATACCCGCACCCTTGTCGAACGTCACGCGACTCGAATGCTCCTTGTGCGAGCGCTCGTTTGAGCCGACGCCGCGCAACGTATGCGAGTGCGGTAATCCGGTCTTCGCGAGATATGATATCGGAGAGGTCTCAAGGGACAGGCTCCTGCCCCGCGGCGATCTTTGGCAGTACTTCCCCATGCTTCCCGTCGTAAGCGGAGACCACATCGTCTCCCTGGGAGGGGGTGGAACACCACTCCTGCGATGCTCGCGGCTCGAGGAGAGGTACGGCCTCGGGCGGATCTACGTGAAGGATGAGTCGGCGAATCCCACGGGCACATTCAAGGCCCGTGGCCTTGCTGTGGCGGTCTCGAGGGCGAAGGAACTCGGCCTACGGCGCCTCGCGGTTCCGAGCGCCGGCAACGCAGGTTCGGCACTCGCGGCCTATGCGACGAAGGCGGGGCTCGAAGCGCTCGTCGTGGCACCCAAGGACACGCCGCTCGCGATCCTCCAGGAAACGCTCCTCTACGGTGCGCGGCTGTTCCTCGTCGACGGCACGATCCAGACCGCCGGAGAGATCGTCCGCGCGGTCTGCGCGTCAACGGACTTCTTCAACGTTGCGACGCTGTACGAGCCATACCGCGTGGAGGGAAAGAAGACGATGGGCTACGAGCTGCTCGACGACCTCGGGGGACTTCCGGACTGGGTTGTGTTCCCCACGGGCGGAGGCACGGGCGTCATTGGTCTGTGGAAAGCGTTTGGTGAGCTCCGGGACCTCGGATGGCATGACGGTCCGCCGCCACGAATCTGCGCGGTGCAAGCCGCGGGATGCGCGCCGATTGTGAGGGCGTTCCAGGACGGGAAGTCGGAGTCCGAGCCATGGCCAAATCCCGCCACGATCGCTCCGGGGCTTCGAGTCCCGAAAGCCTTCGCAGACTTCCTCGTCCTTCGGGCTCTACGGGAGACAGACGGCACTTCGGTGGCGGTTACGGATGATGCGATGCGAGCCGCGGTCATTGAACTCGGCTCCGTGGAGGGGATCGGGGCCTGTTACGAGGGCGGCGCGACACTCGCGGCATTGCATGACCTCGTCGACCGCGGCGATGTTCGCTCGAAAGACACCGTAGTGTTGTTCAATACAGGAACCCCATTGAAGAATCCATCCCCGCCATGGCCCGCGAAGATCGAGACCGTCGGGTCCGCGCGTGACGTCGTGGATCGGCTTGGGCGCGACACGGGCTAGCCGCCCTTCACGAGCTTCGCGACTTCTGCCTGAAGGACCTCCGGGTCCGGCGGGACACTCGCATCTTCCGTGACCCACTTGTACCGAACGATTCCGCTCGCATCGAGGATGAAGACGGATCTCTTCGAAACCCCTTCGAAATCGCCAAATTTCTCGTAGAGCACGCCGTACGCGCGGCTGGC
Organism: uncultured Methanomassiliicoccales archaeon; assembly: GCA_964407185.1. Classification (GTDB taxonomy): domain Archaea; phylum Thermoplasmatota; class Thermoplasmata; order RBG-16-68-12; family RBG-16-68-12; genus EA-19. The sequence goes on from CAYOUM010000082.1 coordinate 1,712, forward strand.
GGTCTTGTTCCAGTCGCTGAGGAGCGGGAACGGGATGTTGTGCATCTGCCGGAACACCCTGTGGCTATGGTGGCTATCCGTGCTAATCCCGAACACTTTGGCGCCCATCGCCTGGAGCTCCACGAAGTCGTCCCGCAGGCTGCACAGCTGACCGGTGCACACGCCCGTGAAATCGAACACGTACCAGCTCAGCACGACCGGGCCCTTACCGAGATCCTGAGAACCGGTCACCCTCTTCTGCCCGTCCCCACTGAGCGTAAAA
>CAYOUM010000082.1:1983-6636 GCA_964407185.1 uncultured Methanomassiliicoccales archaeon
TTAACCCTTTCGCGGCGCGATCATCCTCGTTTCACCCGAGGGCCGGCTCCGCGGACGCCATCAGGTACCCACCGAACGCAATGGCCCACGCGAGGATCGGATAAGCGATCATCCGCTCCATGCCGCCCTGTCCGAGTCCCAGGAATGCATCGAAACTGAACAGACCGAGGGCGACCAGCCCGATCACGCCCATAATCGCGGAGATGAACGAAAGGGGCGGCTTTAGGAGCCGGGCCGCCCAGACCGCCGCCACGCCCCCGAACAGAAACGCGATCAAGGAGACGATGGAATGGAGTATGCCCGCGTTCTCCGTGAACACGCCGACGCCAATGGCCCCGACTCCGGTCAGCACGATGAGAATTGTGAGGATAAGTCCGAACACCTTTCGCGCGACGTATGCGCCGGCGAGCACGAAGAGTCCCAGGAGGATGACAGACACATTGAAGATCGCTGCAGAAGGGCCCACGCCAAGGTCGCTGATGAACCGGTCCCCGACGTGATAGCCCGGGTAGAGGGCTTCCGCCAACATCACGCCTATGACGAACTGCGCGGCGCCCACGAATATCAGCAACCCCGCCCATTTCCGCTCGTCGAGCATCATGGCGGGGCGCACGCGTCGTCGAACTCATAATGGTTTCCGAGAAGGGGGGCGTCTAGCGAGCCGCCTCCCGCCTGATTTCCGCCGCGATTGTTGCATGGCGGCGGCACAACCGACCTGAGTCGATCTGTGCGGCAATCAACTCAGCCTGCCAATGGGCGTTAAACAAGCGGCACTCGGGTTTCTCGCAGAACGCCTCGTGCGTGATGTGGTACATCGCGGCCTGCAGAGCATAGCCCTTCGCTACCTCCGTCATGCGCGGGTCATCGTAATCAATGAACCTTCCTACGAAGGGCTGCTTCGCGGCCTCGAATGGGACCGCGCCGAGCGCGATTGACAGCCGGGCCTTCACGGTATAGTATTCCTTGGGCTTCGCGGGGCCTTCGACAATCCCTGACGTCGACACGACGGATGGATAGCTGCAGATCACCGCCCGCGCATGGTATCGACCATCCTCGTCGAAGGTGCCGAGGAGCCGATGGCCAAACACGATGTGGAGAACCCCCAAGGTGCGCTCCTCGGCGGGCAGGAATTCGCGAAGGAGGGTCGCGTACCGATATCCGTCGTAGAGAATTCCAGGAACGCGCTTTCTCGGTTCCTCAAGAAGACGGACCTCGAACCCGACTTCTCCGAAGAGGGGTTCGATCGGCTCGAACGGCCGCGTCAGGTTCCGGACCTTCGTCGCCGCAATTGCGTGAGCGAGTGTGTTGAGATCTCGCCTGCCAAAGAGCGAGAAGAACTCGTCGCGGACCTCGCAGCGGAGCCCGAGGACGGCCCGGACGTGGGAGGCCACCTCATCGAGCCGCAGTGTCGCCGCGCTCGGGTCTCGATAGAGAAACGTGGACGTGGGCACGATCCAAGCCGCCGAGGTCGGTAGGACGCTGGTTCGCCGGTGCGTGCCTCTTTGACTTCCCGACACGACTCGAAAAGCGCCAGGCACGATATCTACCCTTGCGGGGCGCTCGGTCGTTGACTGCATAGGTCTGAATCTCGGACTTCCACGGTCCTTTGGGGACCCGAAATGCATATATTTCAGTGGCTCCGTTCCGGTGGCTCACAGGCGGGCCGCGTAGTATCTGAATCTGATGCGGTCACAGGAACATCGGGGCGGGGTCGTGGCGAAGTACGTGCTCGTGACGGACTACACTCTCCTAACGAACTACCGAAACGTCCCCCTCGCAACGTTCTTCAGCTGCATTCCCACGGACCACTTCTCGTCCCGGCTCGTCTTTAGGATCCTCGCGGACCCGCCGGAACTCGATGCGCGGGGCCAACCGATCCGCGTGCCATACGGCCTGCGCAAGATCGAGTCGTGCCTCGTGCAGCGCGTCGGACGCGAAAACGTGGTGATTGCGGACCCCCAGAATGCACAACGGTTCATCACGGAGGACACGAAGGTCGTCGGCGTGAACACGATGGACCCCCTCGGCCTCGGACCCGTGAGCATGTCGTTCACGATGGGCGGGACGCTCACGCCGTACACGAAGGCGATGTTCCTCGACCTCATGGCACAGGTGAACCACCGGCCAGATCGGAAGTACAAGATCGTCCTTGGCGGGCCGGGGGGGTGGCACTTCGACTATCGGCCGGAGATGCAAAAAGCCCTGGGAATCGACCACATCGTCCACGGGGAGGTCGACCATCTCGCCGCGGACATCTTCGAGCAGATTGTGGAGGGCACCGCGCCGCCGGTGATGCGGTTCACGAACTCCACGGCGCCGATGCCGGAGCAGGTTCCGAAAATCCTGGGGCCGACGATGCAAGCGATGGTCGAGGTGATGAGGGGGTGCGGCCGCGGTTGCGCGTTCTGCGAGGTGACCCTCCGGAAGGCGCGGTACTTCCCGCTCGACTACATTGCGGACGAGGTCGCGGTGAACACGCGATCCGGAGCCGATACGATTCAGCTCCACTCCGATGACATCTTCCTCTACGAGCTCGAAAACTGGCGGACGATGGAGCCGAACGCGGATGCCGTGAAGGGATTGTTCCAGCATGTGATGGACCAGCCCGGGGTGACCCATGCGTACCCTACGCACGGCACCGTGAGCGCGGCGGTCACGAACCCGAAGTTGATTGAGGACATCTCGAAAATCGTCCGCGCGGGCCCGGACAAGTGGGTCGGCATCCAGAGCGGGATCGAGAGCGGGAGCCCGAAGGTGTCCCGCGAGGTCCTCCACCGCAAGGCGGCGCCCTTCTCCCCGGAGGAGTGGCCGGACATCGTCGTGGAGGCGACGGAGATCCTGAACCGGAACTACTGGTTCCCCGCGTACACGATCATTCTTGGGCTTCCGGGGGAGACGCCGGAGGACGCCTGGATGACGGTCGACCTCATCGACCGGATGGAGTTGATCCCGGACAACCACTTCATCACGGCGCCCCTCACGTTCGTGCCGATCGGAATCCTTCGGGGCGAGGCGTTCTACAATCTGGACACGATGATCGATGAGGCGCGGTTCAACGTTGCGTACCGTGCGTGGCGTCATGTGCTGATGGAGATCGACGGGGACCTCGCGCAGATGACGAAGCTGCCACGGCCTGTCCTGAGCGTGATCGTCGCCTGCGGACGCCTCGGGGGCCGGTACATCCTCGGGATCATGCACAAGTATGCCCGAAAGCGGGGATTCCGGATCCGCGAGCCCGCGAAGACCCTCCGCGAGGTGGAGGGCCACGTCGTGAGCTTCCCGGCCGCGTGACGCGGGATGGGGACGCCTCAACCGTTTCGCCGGACCCAAGGAACGCGGTCAGGATTGAGGCGGCAATAGTCACACAGGATCGCAACCGCCATCGCGCCCCCGAACACGAGCCAGTCGGCCCACGAGGCCCCGCCAAGGAACCCCGGTGCGAGGGCAATCGCGGGTACGAACAAGATCAGAAAGAACGTGACCCAAACCGCGAGGCGGACGCGGGCGCTGCGGGGATTCCGTCCGGTCCTCTCGGCAATCTCTGTGACGATCACGAACGGAACGATGATCGCGATGACGACGGCCGCGATGACGAGGAGATTCACCATCAGGGCCCACAGCGTCGACTGCGGGCTTAAGCACGCGGTCGCCTACTTCGACCGCTTCTTCGGCGCCCGCCCGAGTTCCTTTAGCGCGACTTCTGCAGCCCGCTTCCCGCTGAGGAGCATCGCGCCGAACGTCGGGCCCATCCGCGGTAGTCCATATGTCGAGCACACCGCCATCCCCGCGACGATCACGCCCGGGTACGCGAGGCCCGTGTGTTCGACGACCGCGTCCTCGGACTTCTCGATCCACATACCGCCTTCGCCGATTCGCTTCGCGAGGCCTCGCTTCTCGAGGGACTGGATCACGTACGCATCGTGGCCCGTCGCATCGATCACGAGCTCGCACTCGAGGGCGATCGGGTCCACACAGGTGATCTCGTGCGGGAGTGCCTGGACCGGCGTCCAGTTGATCACGACGCCCGCCACGCGGTTCTTCTCCCGGAGGACGACGTCCTCGAAGCTCGTCATATTCTGAATCTTCGCGCCCGCGTCCATCGTCGCCGCGATGAGCTTCGAGCATGCATGCGGACCGGGGGTCACATAGAGATTCTCGGAGTACTTCTTGTACGGGCAGCCGATTTCGTCAAGGTACTTCTGTGAGGGGGAGCGGAGCGTGACCGTGTTCATCAGGTACCCGCCAATCCAGAACCCTCCGCCAACGTAGTTGTTCCGCTCGATCACGACGGACCGGACACCGTTAAGCGAGAGTTCCCGCGCGGCCGTCAATCCGCTCGGGCCGCCACCGACGATGATGACCTCCGTGCTGGCGTACTCGCTCAGGTCCCGTGTGAATCCCGCAAGGATCGCGCGGGTGACTTCCGCCTCCGAGGATTCCCCAAAGATAGGCATGAGTGCACTTCCTTACTCCGTCCGATTCGCCATGGCTACATAAGGGTTAGCCATCGCCTGCGGTGACGCTCGGCCACGGAGGACTTCATTCTCTCAGCCAGAACGGAAGCTTTGTAGGCCGCGCGCTCCATCGGAGGTCACGGGGGAGAGTCGAATGGTCAAGTCTGAGAACCGGGCGATGCCCCGTGTCCTTGCGCTA
>CAYOUM010000083.1:0-6620 GCA_964407185.1 uncultured Methanomassiliicoccales archaeon
GACTTCGACACGGGAATCCCCGCTCTCTTCGCGAAACGATTCCTTGGTCACCGCCTCGTGTACGACGTCTTCGATTTTTACGCAGATATGATTGCACTTCCGTTGTCATCGCGGGTCCGGGGCCTCATCGCGCGCTGGGAGCGCCGCCTGGCGGGCGCCGCGGATCTCGTCATCCTCGTGGACCTCACCCGACAGACCCAGCTTGGAGATGCACGGCCCGCCAAGGTCGTTGAAGTCATGAACGTCCCGGAAGACCGGCCCCCGCGAGGAAAGACAGGGACGGAGTTCATGGTGTTCTACGGAGGAATGATCGCGCGAGACCGCGGGCTCACGGACCTCGTCAGCGCCTGCGAGGACTCGGGCGCGAAGCTTCTTGTGGCGGGCCATGGGCCGGACGAGGCGACCCTCTTGCCGCGAATCGAATCCTCCCCGGCCGCGCAGTTTCTCGGCAACATCCCGTACGAGGAGGTCCTCGAGAGGACCGCGATGGCGGACGCGATCGTCGCCCTTTACGATCCCGCGATCCCCGGGAACCGGCTCGCATCCCCGAACAAGCTCTTCGAGGCGATGATGTTCGGGAAACCCGTCATCGTGAGCGATGGCACCCGGATGGCGGAGATCGTTCGGACGGAAGGCTGCGGTATCATCGTCCCGTACGGGGATCGGAAGGCCCTACAGTCCGCTCTCGAACGCCTCTTGCTCTCACCGGAAGACACTGCCGTGATGGGGGCCCACGGACGCGCGGCCTACGTGGCAAATTACACGTGGACCGCGATGTCGAACCGCCTCCTCAAGGCGTATGCGGAGCTCTGAACGAATGGAGATTCACCATGTCACTCCGCACTTCCATCCCGAAATCGGCGGAGTCGAAGCGCACGCGCTACATCTCTCTCAGTTCCTAATTTCGCAGGGCCACGTCGTTGTCGTCCACACGTCCCGTCGCTCATATCGAGGGGACCGGCTTCCCGAAGCGGGAGAGGTCGGAGGGATTCGTGTGCGTCGATACACGCCCGTCGTTCGCCTCGGATATTATACGACTCTGTTCCGGCCGCAGATCGATCGCGCGGACGTTGTCCATCTCCATGGCTACGGCCACGCGAGCAACGACTGGACCGCCCGCCATGTCCGAGGGCGCGTACCCGCCATGTTCTCCCTTCACCACGGCGTCGCTCAGCCTCCGCCGAACGCAGTTGCGCGGATGAAACGCGGGGTGTACGATCCGGTCGTTGGCATGAAAACGCTGCGCCTCATGGAGGCGCTCGTTGCGGCCTCTGAGCTCGATCGACGCTGGCTCGTCGCACGCGATCTGTCCCAGGACCGAATTCACGTGATTCCCACGGGCCTCGACGATGCCGCATTCGAACCGGGAGATGGCGAACGTGCGCGTCGCATCCTCGGGGTCGAGCGTTACATCCTCTATGTCGGCCGCCTCCACCGAGAGAAATCGGTCGACCACCTCCTCCGAGCTGCACCATTCGTTCGTGACACGAGTGTCGCCACGATCATCGCCGGTCCAGATGCAGGGGCTCGCCCTGGTCTCGAATCCCTCGCCACCTCCCTCGGCCTTCGTCGACGCGTTCGCTTCCTGGGAGAGGTCGACGAACCGATGAAGCGAGACCTGCTCGCGGGATGCGAATGTCTCGTCCTCCCGAGCTTCTATGAGGCCCAGGGTATTGCGATTCTGGAGGCATACGCGCAAGGGCGCCCCGTGCTTGCCTCGGGCGTTGGAGGGATCCAGTTCCTCGTTCACGACCGCCAGGACGGTCTCCTCTATCCATGGGGCGACATCGCTGGCCTCGGGGGTCGACTCGAATGGATCCTCGCGAATCCCACGAAAGCGAGCGAGCTGGGTCGCGCCGGACAACGAAAGGTCCGCGAGGGATACCGATGGGTGCAACTCGCACCGCGCTTCGAGCAGCTATACGAGCGCCTCGCGTTCGCAAGAAAACCAGCAACGGTTAAGTGAGGATTCGCGGGTGCGGGCGCAATGCGTGTGTGCATCGTCCTCCACACGGACCTCTTCGAGCCGTGGCCGGTGCTGCGTGCACAGCGGGAGGTTGACGTCCTCAAGGAACTCGGTCGGGAGGTCGTCGTCGTCTCGTGGATCAAGGATGAGTCGTCCCCGTTGCCAATCCATGAGGTTCGCGATGGGGTTCGGATTCGCCGCGTGAAGTTCCGGCCGCCATCGGGGCCATTGGCGCGAGCCCTTGGATATCGTCGGATCTCACGGATGTTCGCCCGCGAGATCCAGGCGACACGGCCGGACGCAATCCTGTGCCACGGCCTCGAAAGGCTCTGGTCAGCGGTCATGGCGGGCCGGACCTTGCATGTGCCGATCCTCTACCACGCGCACGAAGATTGGCCGGCGATGGTCTCGGAACGCAATCCCCTCGAAGCTCGCGCGTTTTCGAATCTCGAGCGGCGCCTCGTGCGGTATGTCGACCACGTATACACGGTTGGGGAGGAACTCGCCGCAAAGTATCGCGCGTGGGGAAAGGCCGTCACGGTCCAATACGGATCGAAGGCGATCACGGACCTGCCGCGGTTGAGCGAGACGGAGAAAGCCGAAATCCGCAAGGCATTCGGCTTCGATTCAAGAGACATCCTCGTGGGCATCGCGGGCTCCCTCGGCCGAGATGAAGCCTTGCCCTCGATCTTCGACGCAATCGCCACGATGCCGGGGCCCGTGAAACTGTTCATCGTTGGCGGACTGCCAAGAAAGGTCGAAGCCGCCAAAGCGCTCGTCGAGGAACACGGACTCGCTGGCCGTGTCGCGTTCACGGGACAGATGTCAACCCCGACGTACCTGCGCCATGTCGCGATCCTGGACATCGGTCTCGCGCTGTTCTACCCGACGAGCGCAAATCAGAGCGTCGTCGTCCCGCTCAAGCTGTTCGACTACATGGGCTTCGGAATCCCTGTCATCGTGAGTGATTTCGAATCGATGCGTCGCATTGTCGATACCTATGGGTTCGGCTTGACCGCGGATCCGAAGGACGAGGAATCGATTGCGCGCGCGGTCGGAAGCCTTGTCGATGACCCCGAACGGCGGCGGGCGATGTCCGCCGCCGCACTCCGATCGTTCGAGACGACGTACGCCTGGGAACGCCAGAAGGAAGCGCTATTCAAATCCCATCCGGTGTTTCGACCGGCCTGAGGGCAAGCTATTTACTGTCCAAGAAGGGATGCGGCGCCGCCATGGTCGAGTTCGAGATTGTTCCCGTAGCGAATCCCGCCCATGTCAGCGTCATCATCGGACAGACCCACTTCATCAAGACCGCGGAGGATCTCCACGAGGCAATTGCGAACAGCGTGCCTCAAGCGAAGTTCGGGGTTGCGTTCTGCGAGGCGAGCGGGCCATGCCTCGTGCGCGTCGAGGGGAACGACTCGGAGCTCCGGGATCTGGCGGCCCGGAATGCGCTTGCGATTGGGGCCGGCCACACATTCCTTGTGTTCCTCAAGGACGCGTACCCCGTAAACGTACTTCGGGCCATCCGCGATGTGCCGGAGGTCGTTACGATCTTCTGTGCGACCGCGAACCCTGTGGACGTCATTGTGGCGAAGAACCCGCGCGGCCGCGGTGTGATCGGAGTGATCGATGGCGAGCGGGTGAAGGGCATCGAGACGGAGGCGGATCGCGAGGAGCGGCTCGCATTCCTCCGCAAGATCGGATACAAGCTGGGCTGACATGTCGCGGATGCTCGGAGTCGTGAGCGCGCGGCCGATTCCCCAGAAACTCCTGCTCGCCTTCCGCGCCCTCGCCGAGACCGGAAAGACGCCCAAGGACTTCGGGTGCCCGCAAAGGGACCCGAAGCCCGGGCACCCCGACGGATGGGGCATCGCCTGCGTGGGGGAATCGGAGGAGCTGTACCGGCGCGGTGCGGCGAAGGCGACCGGCGATCCCGCATTCGAGGACGCCGCTCGGGCCGTCGCTCGGATGGCGAATCCTCCGTTCGTCCTGCTCGCCCACCTTCGCAGGTCTCCTCGGCGGGACGAAATTCGGATGGACTTCTCGCATCCCTTTCGTCGGGAGACCGGAGATCGGGTCACGTTCTTCGCACATGACGGCACGATCGAAGGATTCGGAGTTCGCGATGGGCGCACGGATTCCATCGCTCTATTTGACCGACTCTTGCAGTCCATCGGACCCTCGCGCATCGACCTCGGCGCTCTGAAACGAGCAGCGGCCTTCGTGAAGGATGCGTTCAATGCGGAATTCCCGCGCCAGATTTCATCGTACACGTTCCTCATGATCGACGGCGACCGCCTCGTGGCGCACCGTGATGCACGCACGTGCGTGCCGCACTACTCGCTCCATGAGACGAGACACGACGATCTCGCGATCGTCTGCTCGGAGGTCCTTGCGGGCTATGAAGGCAAATGGAGGCTGCTCCGGAACGGGGAGTTCCTCGAAATCCCTTCGAGTACGTCGTCCGTGTGACGATTGAAAAACCGTGTGAAGAGAGAGCGCGCCAGGAATTCACATGCACGGGGCGCGTCCCGCAAGTTTTATATGAACCTCATCTCTCGGATGGCTGCCCTTCTTGAGATGGAGGAGGAGCGCTGGGAGGAGTGTTATGAAGGAGGTCGAAGTCGTCACCGTCTGCCCGGAGTGTGAGAGCGAGCATTTGGTGCGAGACTATGAGCGCGCGGAGGTTGTCTGTGAGTCGTGCGGCCTGGTCCTCGACGATTTCATCATCGACGAGGGGCCGGACTGGAGGGCATTCGATACGGAGCAACGCGAATCCCGTGAGCGTGCGGGCCCGCCTTCGAGCGTAATGAGCCACGACAAGGGGCTGTCCACCTCGATTGGATGGCGGAACAAGGACGCATACGGCCGCCAGATCCCGCACAAGTCCCGCGCCCAGATCTACCGGTTGAGGAAATGGCAGCACCGCATCCGCACCTCCAAGAGCGGGGAGCGATCCCTCGCCCAGGGCCTCACGGAGATCAACACGATGGCCTCGAAGATGGGCCTCCCGCGCCACGTCCGGGAAAGCGCGGCAGTTCTGTATCGCAAGGCGTCCCTCCGGAACCTCGTTCGGGGCCGCTCCATCGACGAAGTCGTCGCCGCGACCCTCTACGCCGCGTGCCGCCAGTGCGGGGTGCCGAGGACCCTCGACGAGATCGCGAGCAAGACTCCCGTGGATCGAAAGTCCATTGGCCGGACATACCGGACCCTCGTGCGGGAGCTCGGCTTGAGGCTCTTGCCCCAGAGTCCGCGGGACTACATCGCCCGCTTTTGCAACCGCCTCGCCCTCGACATGGAGGTCCTCCGGAAAGCGAAGGACATCCTCGACCAGGTCGAGAAGGATGAGCTCGCGAGCGGGGTTGCGCCGAGTGGCGTGGCGGCCGCAGTGATCTACATCTCGGCGATGTTGTGCAACAAGCCCTGCACGCAGAAGGAAGTTGCCGAGGTTGCCGGCGTGACCGAGGTCACGATCCGAAACCGATATAAGCGAATCTCCAGGGCGATCGGGCTGCAGGAACCCGTCGCGTAGGCGGCGACATCGTCCACAAAGGAGCCGAAGACGGAGCGACGATGGCGCGCACCCGAGCAAGGGCATCGAAGAAACGCCCCAAGGCGGCGACGGGCGAGCCGCCGAAGAAAGCTCCCCAGGGACCTGAGTCGCTGGCGATCGCGAAAGGCGACATCGTTTGGATCGACTACGAGGGCTGGATCCTCAATGCCGATGGAACGCGCTCCCTCTTCGACACGACCCGCGAGGCGATTGCAAAGCAGGAGGGCAAGTTCGACGAGAAGAAGGTGTACGCAGAGTTCCCCATCATTGTCGGCCAAGGCCGCGTGCTACCGGGGCTAGACGAGGCCCTCCTCACCGCAGAGCTCGGCAAGGAGTTCGACCTCTCGATTCCGCCCGAGAAGGGAGCGGGGGATCGGGACCCGAAGCTCGTCGAGCTCCACCCGCTCCGCGAGTTTCTGCGGCAGGAGATTAGCCCGAAGGTCGGAATGGAAATGTCCCTCGGCGGCCGTCGAGGCACGATCACGCAGGTCACGGGGGGGCGGGTGCGGGTCGACTTCAACAACCCGCTCGCCGGCCGAACCTTGTCCTATCGATACAAGGCCACACGGAAGGCGACGAGCTTTGAGGAGCGGCTTCGTGCCGTCCTCGAGATGGATTACGGTCTTCCCGAGCGGTTCGCGATCACCGTGAACGGGAACGAGGCGCAAGTTGTCGTCCCTGACGTGTGCAAGACAGACGAACGTTGGTTCGTCTCGAAGTTCCGCGTCGTGGCGGACTTCCGTGACCTCCTTGGCGTTGAAAAGGTCCGTTTCATCGAAGAGTATGTGAAGCCCGCGCCGGCGAAGGAGGCCCCGAAGGCCGAAGCCCCCGCCGTGAAGGTCACGGAACCAATGCCTTCCGCCCCCGAACCAGAGCGTGCGGAAGAGGAGCTCCCTCCGGAGGAGAAAGCCCCGGAAGAGCTGTAGGGCATTTTCGATCGCAGCCGGCAGTCAGCAACCTTTAATTCGGGTCCGCCGGCTACGCAGCGGTGGGCCCCGGTGGCCTAATGGACATGGCACCAGCCTCCTACCGTTCCAGGTCGGACGTGGGGATAGCTGGCGGTTCCGGGTTCGAGTCCCGGCCGGGGCGTCCCCTTGG
>CAYOUM010000084.1:0-6567 GCA_964407185.1 uncultured Methanomassiliicoccales archaeon
CGGGAGTCAGCGCGCGAGACGGCGCTCGCGTACTCCCTTGACCGCTGTACGGAACGCCTCGAAGCAGTGTACGACCGCCTTGCAAGCTAGCGGGCGGGCATCGGCCGGAACCGCGTGGACGGGGACTGCCCCGTGATGTAGTAGAAGACCGTGGACGCCAGGTATTCCCGCAGAACGGTTCGGGCATATCCGTATGTCCGGGACCGGCGCATCGACGTTGCAACACGGACGGAGAGGCACGCGAACCGCCCGAGCGCGCGAGACCGGAGGGCGAGATCGTGGTCCTCGTTCATGGACATGTCCTCTCGGAGCCCGCCGAGCTTTTCGAACGCCGATCGACGATAGAAGAAGCACGTTCCCGCACAGTGTGGGAATCCCATCGCGGTCATCGCGCGCTGAAACGCGGATCCGGTCCAGAGGAGGAGGCGGTCCCAGCGCGTGCCGTCCACAGGAGCGAATGCGGTACATCCGCCGACGACGGCAGGATCAAGGAGTGCGGTGAGGACCTCCGCGAGGAGGTTCGGCGGCAGGATACAGTCCGCGTCCGCGAACACAAGGACGTCGCCTCGGGCCGCTTTCGCGCCGCGATTGCGCCCTTCTGCAGGACCTCTGCGCTCGCCCTGGACGACGATGGCGCCCGCCTCACGTGCGACCCCCTCGGTTCCGTCCGTGCTCCCGGAATCGGCGACGATGAGTTCGAGGTCCTTTATGGTCTGCTCCCGCAAGGACTCGAGGAGGCGAGGCAAATACTCCGCTTCATTCCACGTTGGCACGATCACGGACAGACGCGGGGTCATGGAGTCGCCTCCACGGACCGTCGGCGATGTCGCGCGAGGAGAAGGCTCGCTGTAATGAGGGCGACAACGAAGCCGAGGGTCGCGAACAGGGCCGTGTCCGGAGGCAGTGTGATGCCGAACCACCCAGCGAGCGCAAGGAGCGCCGCATACTTTACGATGCCGCCGATCGCCACGTACGCGAGGGACAGTCGCAGGCTCCAGCCGTGTACGGCGATGAATGCACCCGTCAGCGGGACCGCGGGGGCGATCCGGTTGAGCAGGATCACGCGCTCGTCGCGGACGAGGAGGAACGACGTCCACCGACGCATCGCGCCCTCGATCGCTCGCGGCATCTTCCCGCGTTGAATCAGGGCACGGTGCACTAACGAATACAACGCGAAATTGCCCGCGAGATCGCCGAGCACGCCCACCGCGGTTAAGGCGATCGCCCAGATCGCGGGGTCGACCGCGAGTCCCTCGTGAAGGAAGAAGAAGAGGACGATGAACACTTCAGGCAGCGCGGGGAAGATCGCCGCGTCAACCATGAAAATGAGGAACATCGCGACGAGGATACCCGGCAATCCGAGTGGCATGAACAGGGCCGCGATCGCGTCGCCGAGAGAGGCGATTCGGATCGCCTCCTAGCGACGCGTGATGCTTACGAGGGTGATATCGAATACGAGCGTCTCCCCGACGACCTCGCGGTTGTAGTTCGTGACGTACGTGCCGCCCTCGAGGTCCACGCTTATGACGTAGAACTCCCTGCCTGAATCGACTGCCTCGATGCTGCCCGCATCCTCGGGCCGCAGGAGATGCCGTATGTAGATGATGCCCAACCCGCTGTTCGCGGAATCGTCAATTGATTCCACGACCGCATCCCACGCGCCGTACGGTTGGAGCCCCTGACCCATCGAGGGACTGTGGGTAATCGTTACGATGTTGTTCGTGAGTGCGACCGTGACGTTCCACTTCCAGAACGGGTCCATCACGACTTGTCCGTTCTGGGCCACCGTCAGGAACCGCGCGTTGAACTGCGTCACGTTCATTGTCTCCCGCGCGATGACTTCCTGGAGGAGCGGCCGCTCGAACACCAGCGTCGGATCGAGGGGACCGTATCCCTTTTCCGGTGGGACGACCAGGCGGCGGGTCTCCCCGACCCGCATGCCGCGCACCCCTTCATCGAACCCTTGGATCGCGCTGCCGCTGCCAACTTGGAAGGTGAAGTCCGACCACGCGCCCCTCCATTGAAACGATGCCGCCTTCGGGTACGACACGTTGTCCTCAGCGACCCGCACGTACGTTGTGTCGAAGACCTTGCCCGAATCCGCGAACGTCCCGACGTACGCGATGGCAACCGTGTCGCCGGCCTCAACGGTCTGCTGCGGAACGAAGGGGGCTGGGCGCTGGAGAAAGAGGCCGACATACAGTCCGACCAGAACTGCGGCAACGACCGCGCCGATGAGGATTTGATACAGGGGCGACAGAGCGTCGCGTGCGTCGCGGAGGCGTCTCGCCATTTTTCGGCGTGGCGACATGAACACACGCCATAAAGGTTATGGTGCGTGGTTCGAAGGAGACTGCACGTTCTCCATGAGGCGACCCCGTGGGCAATCTTTATCCCGACCCGAACCATCGATGGTGAGGTGCGGATTCTCATCTGCCCACAGTGCCGCTCCACTGACATGTATTACGAAGCGGGCTTGATCACGGGCTACAAGTATCGCTGCAAGCGATGCAACTACGTCGGCGCGTTCGTCATCGAGCAGGAGATTGATGTTCCGGAGGAAGACCGGTGAGAGGTACACGTTTCGCAGGGGTCCTCGCTGCACTCTTCCTTGTCGCCATCGTCCTGTTCGCCTCGAGCTTCCGCGCAACTCACGACCCGAATCATCGGTTCTACGTAGGCGGCCGCGTGATCGACCAGGCGGGCGTTCCCTTCTGCGGCGTCACAGTGAGGGCCGCGGACATCACGGCCCCCACGTCCGATAACAACGTGTCGACCGTCGCGGATTTCGACGGTCGGTTTCGCGTTCTCCTTCACATGCATAGCGCGGCCGCAGGGCAACCCGTGAACAACGAGGGCGACTCGATTCTCATCACGGTCGAGGGCCATGGCGCGTCCCAGATCGTCGCCGCGACACGGAGCCCAAGCCCGGACGGGTGGGGTGAAGCGGTCGTCACGATCCAGATTCCTCACCTGAGGACGACCAACTGTCAGAACTCCCTTCTGACGACGGCGTTCTACGTTGGCATCCCGATTGCGGCGATCCTGGGAGGCTTCGTGGCGTACCGCAAGCTTCGGTTCCGGATGCCCGTTCGTCGTGAAGGACTCGAGCAGATCCCCGGCATTGGCCATGCGAAGGCCGCCCGGCTTTGGGAGGCAGGATTCGGCTCCATCGAGCGGCTTGCTCGTGCATCGCCCAAGGACATTGCGAGCGCGACAGGAATTCCGGCCAATGAATCGAAGCGTCTCGTTCGAAAAGCGAAGGAATTTCTCACGCGCGAAGGGTCCGGTTCGGCCGCGAAGGACGAGGCCTAGGCGAACATCGCACCCGGCTCTCCGACTTGCTCCGCTTCCCGTTGCAGCACCTTCTCGACGGCGCGGGTGAAGTCGTGCATGTCGACGACCGTCCGGTCCTCGCGGATCGCGAACATGCCTGCTTCCGTCGCCATCGCCTTGATATCCGCACCGGTGGCGCCCTCTATGCGGGACGCGAGCGCATCGAAGTCCACGGTCGGGTCGATCGACATCTTCCGAGTGTGAATCTTGAAAATCTCACGTCTCGCGGCGGTATCTGGCAGCGGGATATCGATGATCCGGTCAAATCGGCCGGGCCTAAGGAGCGCCTCATCGAGGCTGTCTGGGCGGTTCGTCGCCCCAACAATCTTCACGTTTCCGAGTGGGTTGAACCCGTCGAGCTCCGCGAGGAACTGCATCAGGGTCCGCTGGACCTCGCGGTCCCCGCTCGTCGCAATCTCGAGACGCTTCGCACCGATGCTGTCCAGCTCGTCGATAAACACAATCGACGGCGCCTTTTCGCGCGCCATCTGGAACAGCTCTCGCACGAGCCGGGCGCCCTCGCCGATGTACTTCTGGACAAGTTCGGATCCGACGAGGCGGATGAATCGGGCGTTCGTGCGGTTCGCGACCCCTTTCGCGATGAGGGTCTTGCCCGTCCCCGGGGGTCCGACGAGCAGCACGCCCCGCGGCGGTTCAATCCCAACCTTCCGGTACACCTCGGGCCGCAGGAGCGGGTCTTCGACCGACTCCCGGACCTCTCGAATCTGGTCCTCAAGCCCGCCGATGTCACCGTACGTCACGTCCGGCTTGTCAATGATCTCCGCGCCCATCACGATCGGGTCGACGGACGGCGGGAGCACGCCCATCACCGCGAGCGTCTGCTTGTTCAGCGCGACCCGTGCGCCGACGACGATGTTCTCCTTCGCAATGTACTCCGCGGTGTTCACGATGAAGTCCGGTCCCGTCGAACTCTTCACGACGACGCGTCCATCCGTGAGGATGTCCCGGATCGAGCCAATGATCAAGGGCGGTGCCTTCAGCCGGTCGAGCTCCGCCTTGAGCCGTTTGATCTCCTTCTGCAACCGAAGAAGTTCCGTCTCGACGAACCGCTTTTCGCCCTCGATCCGCCGGGACGACTCCGAGAGCTTGTCGTTCCGATCTTCGAGAACCGCAATGCGTTCGGAGAGCTTTTCATGAAATTCGCGGATCTGGTTATCGTCGTCCATCGGGTCTCACTAAACTCCAGAAGCGCGGAGGCTATATATTCGCCAGGGCTTATTTAGGTTTTATGGGCTGAGTTCTGTGCTCTGCGAACTATGCGGGAAAGATGTGGCACGCACGAGGACCGTGTCCATCGAAGGATCGATCCTCTCCGTCTGCAACGAGTGCGCGCGGTTCGGAACGGAGCCTAGTGGGCCTGTGCCCGCGCGACGTCGCGGGAACCCCGTCGTTGCGGAACGCCTCGAACGTCGGCAGCGCCGACTCGCCGAGCGCGATGTGTACGCGATGGCTCCCGCCGAGGAAATCGTCCCCGATTTCGGCATGAGGATTCGACGTGCAAGGGAGGCCCGAGGGTGGAAGCAGGCCGACCTTGGGGCGAAGATCAACGAGAGGGCAAGCGTCGTGGCGAAACTCGAGACCGGCGGGATGATTCCGAGCGATAGCCTCGCGAGGAAACTCGAGAAGGCCCTCGAGATCAAGCTGCGCGAGAAGCCGGAGCCCGTCGCGACGAAGCGACAGTCGTCCCGTGCGCCGCTGACCCTTGGCGACCTCGTGAAGATTGAAGATAAGTGACCTTGGCCCCTAGAGCACCGTACGCTTGCGGGTCATCTCCTGCAGGCGGTCCACCAGGTCCGAAACCTCGATGCCAAGTCGGCGGGCATGGATGAGCGCGGCGACATCGACGTTGACGTCCATCCGTTCTTGAACCGCGTTGATTGCCGCGACCACACTCCGTCGGTCGACCCCGGTCGCCGCAGTGATGCGGGTCAGGCTCTCGGTGAACACATCGGGCTCCGGTTCCGCGACGGCGAGGATCCCCGCGGATGGTCGAAAGTCCATCGGCGCGTCGACTGCGGAAGCATCGAACGACGGGGCCAAGAGGCCATTCCGCTTCACGACGAGACCGCGCATGATGGAAATCTGAAGGAGCTGCTGCGCCTCCGTGGGCTTGAACCAGTTCAGCCTGAGGGAGGCGAACTGGACAAACTCCCGCTCGCTGAGCGGGCGTCCCCCTTCCAGGCGGAACAGAACGGCAACGGCCCGTTTCAGGTCTTCCGCGGAACCACCTCCCAAAAGTCGACGATCGCGGCGACGTGTTCAGGGAGGGAAGCGAACGAGCGAAACGGGACGATGCCCGCGTACAACCGAACGTTCGTGGGCGCCTCATGGAGGACCGATTGCGGAACCGCAAAGCTCTCGTCGACCACAAGGGCTGTCTCAATGCCGATTCTCCGTGCGTTCCAAATCAACTGCACGGGCGGCATCGTTGGCATCTCTCCCCATCCCGATAATTTTCCGTGGGCGAAGTCAACGAGCAAGGCGAGGTCTTCCGTCAACTCGAGGGCCGCGGACAGTTCCTCCAGATTGCGGAGCGTCTTCGTTCCCATGGCTACGCAATCAGCGCCCGCCACGAGGACATCGATCACGCTTTCCGCGCGACGAATTCCCGCGTCGACCCAGAGGCCCTCCCCCTCGAAGCGGCGGATGAAGCGAAGATTTGGTCGATTCCGCTCAATTCCATCGAGGTCCCAAACGAGCACTTTGCCGAACCGTTCCAGAGCGTCCGCGACTAGCTCGACGGTGAGTTCCTTCGGAACCGGCCCTCCCGCCGAGAGCACACTGTCTTTGCGCACGACGAGCCTTGGTAGGACCTCCCGTTCCTCCATCGCCCGTGGAGAGCAGAGCCCTCGATATAACGAATATGGTGTCCACGACCGTATGCGAAGGTTTATGGCGCACGCGGCCGATGATGAACACGCTCCAGAGGAAAGGCCGCGCCGACACCGTGACGCGCGACGCAAGCCCTGGAGACAGGCACCGATTGGGTCCTTCCTGGACCGCCTCGTGACGAGGCACCGTGAAAGGGAGCCAACCGCGGTGTCTAACAATCCCTCGGCATGGGTCAGGGCGCGAAGAGAGCGACGCTTTGCCATGAGGCGCACTGTTAGTGCCGGGGGACACCTCTCTTTAGAGTCCCGCGCTCAGATGTTGCGCCGCGTAAGGTCTCTTCGGAAACTCGCAAACGCGGCGTCGACGCCCCCGAGCAGC
>CAYOUM010000085.1:0-6564 GCA_964407185.1 uncultured Methanomassiliicoccales archaeon
AACCTGGCCGATAGCGACAGCGATGGCTTGACCGATGGACCGGACATCGCGGGTACGTAACAGGTTCAGGAGAACGAGCCAGGGCACAAGGAGATTCGCAATCGCCCACAACAAGGGCGAGACTCGTCGGGCCTTCGTGAGCTCCGGATTCCCGAGGAACACAGAATTCCGTCGATAGCCGCCCTTCACGACCGCGGCGGGGATGTGGAACAGGAACAACGCGGCGGGCCAGGCGAACCGTAGGTCCGCGAGGACTGCCAGACCGATGCACGATAAACCCAGCAGAACCGCCCCAATATGGACGGCATACGTAAGCGCCGCGAAGTTGCGGAGGTGGCGGCCCCACACCGCGACCATCGCAGTCTGGCGCGTCGTCCACTCGACGCACTGCTTCCGATTGCAGTCTTCGACCGTCGGCGCAACGGATTGGGGTACGAACTGCACGCGCAGCCCCATCGCCTTGATCGCCGCTGTTACCGCAAGGTCCTCGCTCAACGTCCCCCGCCACAAGGCGACGAGGTCGAGCCTCTCGAAGGCGTGGCGCCGGATTGCCCAAGCCCCGCCCCACAGGAATTTGTACCGATCGTCAAAGAAGATGTTTAGACCCGCGGCGTTCCAAGCGGACCGGACCGCGGACCAGAGCCCACCGCGAACGGGGACGTACCATCGATACGTGGTCGTCGCGCCCACCTGAGGATGCGCGAGCGGTTGCACAAGAGAGCGGAGGAAGTTCGGGGAGGGCCGAATATCCGAGTCGAGAAACGCGATGACATCGTCGCGCGGTGTCCGCATCTGAAGGCCTCCGAGGAGCGCGAGAGCCTTTCCTCCGATCGCGGGGTCCCGCGTGGCCACGGAGATATCGCTTGGAGTCGTGTGACGTGGTCGGACGCGTTCAATTGCGGCGACCGCGGGGTCATCCATTGCGTCCACGCAGAAGACGACCCGGTAGGCGGGGTATTCCTGACCGAGGATTTTGTCGAGGTTCTCCTCCAGCCCCGCGTCGATTCCGCGACATGGGACGAGAAGGAGCGCGGGCGGGAGGAATGCGGTGTGGTCCCAAACGCGCGCATCGCGGACCTTGGACCGGAATCGGACCCCGTCGAGGAGGGACGTGATTGCGACCGCGAAGGAGAGCGCCCCGAGGACGCTGAGGGCCCAGACCCACGGCTCCCAGGGCATGGTCCGACGAAGAACGTGCCCGGTAAGAACATTCGGTCCCTATATGGGCGCGACGAACACCGTTCCGGCCTCGACCTTGACGGGATATGAGGTCAGCCTCGCCATCGGATTCAGAACGTTCTGACCCGTGCGCACGTCGTACTGCCACCCGTGCCAGGGGCATGAGACGACCGACCCGTCGAGCGCGCCCTCGCCAACGGGACCGCCGCGATGAAGGCACGTGCCGCTCAATGCGTAGAACCTCCCATCCACGTTGAAGAGGGCGATGATCTGGCCGGCTGCGACGACGACCTTTGAACGACCAGACGGGACCTCCGACGTGGACGCGACCGGGACGAACTCTGCCATTCGGGATGGACGCAAACGGCTCGCCCGCTTAAACCATCGCCGGCTGCTTGCCGCAACCTTTACCGACTCTCCGCCCGGACCGGGACGCCGGCGTGAGCCATGAACGAGGAACAGGCGAAGGTCATCGGGATCTGCAGACAGTTCGTGTTGTCGATGGTCCAGGTCGAGACGGCGATCTCTGCATTGCACGAGCGGATGTCGAAGGAGGAGCGGCGGGAGTGCTTGAAGACCGTCCTCAACTGGGTTGAGACGTCGCCGGAGATCCCGCCGAACACCTACACCCGCGAGGTCGCGCGGGAAATCCTGGGCCAGCTGAGCGCGACCGCGATCTACGAGGACTACCAGGGGTCCACGGATTCGTACATTCAGTGACGGAACGGTTTCGCGGGGCGGCGTGTTTCCTCTCAATCGTATCGGCCAAAGGCTTAATCGGGCGCGGTGTTCTGCGAACGCGCGGGGTCGGGTTCGATGGCGTTCCGGAACGAACGAACGTGGCAAGGTGCGGTCGAGGCGGGACGAACGGAAGAGTTCCACGCATCCTATGAAACCGCCGTCACGAAGGTCCAGGCAGAGTTCGGGAAGAAGCACTCGCACCACATCGACGGGAAAGAAGTGTGGTCGAAGGGCGGAACGTTCCGGGACACCTCCCCCTCGAATCGGAACCTCGTGCTCGGCGTCTTCCAGAAGGGCACACGGTCGGATGCGCGGCGGGCAATCGCCGCCGCGGGGGCGGGCTTCGCGGCGTGGAGCGCAACGCATTACATGGATCGTGCGAACATCATTCTCCGCGCAGCAGACATCACCTCCGAGCGGAAGTTCTACCTTGCCGCCTTGATGTCCTTCGAGAACGGGAAGAACCGGTTCGAGGCGATTGCGGAAATCGACGAAGCCGCGGACTTCATGCGGTGGTATGCAAGCGAGCTCGTCGCGAATGGGGGCTTCGTTCGGGACATGGGCCGGTACACTGCGGGCGAGCGGGCCCGGTCTGTCCTCAAGCCCTTCGGCGTATGGGCAGTCGTCTCGCCGTTCAACTTCCCGCTCGCGATCGCCGCGGGGATGACCGTCGGCGCCCTCATCACCGGGAACACCGCGGTCCTGAAGCCTGCGAGCGATACTCCGTTCATCGCCCTCAAGCTGTACGAAATCCTCCGGGAAGCGGGTGTGCCCGGCAGCGCGCTGCAGTACCTCACGGGTCCCGGGGCGACCGTGGGCGCCGAGCTCACGGAGAACCCAGACGTCGCGGGGTTCGTGTTCACGGGCTCAAAGGCCGTCGGGCTAGGCGCGCTTCGGAAGTTCACGGCAACTCAGCCGAAGCCGATCATCACGGAGATGGGCGGGAAGAACGCGGCGATCGTCACCGCCATGGCGGACCTCGACGGCGCCGTGCAGGGCGTCCTTCGCGCGGCGTTCGGCTTCGGCGGCCAGAAGTGCTCCGCGACGTCCCGCGTGATCGTGGACCGGAAGATCCGCCGGCAGTTCGTCTCTCGGCTCGTCGAGGAGACGAAGAAGATCCACGTCGGAGACCCGACGAAGCGAGACGTGTTCCTGGGTCCCGTGATCAACGAGGACGCGGTGCGGAAGTACCGGCTCGCGGTGCAGCTTGCGAAGCGCGGAAAGGGGAAGACCCTGTGCGGCGGGCGCGTCCTCGCCGATGGCCCGTACGCGAACGGTTCATTCGTCGAGCCCACAATCGTCGAGGGATTCCCCCCCTCTCACCGGGTCAACCATGAGGAGTTCTTCGTCCCGTTCCTGAGCGTGATCGAGTGCGACGGGCTCGACGAGGCGATCGACATCGCGAACGACGTCGAGTACGGCCTCACGGCGGGGATCTTCAGCGAGGACGCGCAGGAAGTCCAACGGTTCTTCGACCGCATCGAGGCCGGCGTGGTGTACGCGAACCGAACGGCAGGTGCGACGACGGGGGCGGTCGTCGGTGTGCAGCCCTTTGGCGGGTGGAAGACGAGCACGTTGACGAACAAGGCCGCGGGCGGTCATTACTACCTGCAGCAGTTCCTGCGGGAGCAGAGCGAGACGACGTACCGTCCGTGAGGCCGCCGCGCCGCGATTGTCCGTATGTACCGAGGGATTACCAGGCACGTCCGCGCTCGCTGCGCCGATGCCTGGCTGTTCGTACTCGTGTCTTCAATGGAAGGCCCATGTCGGAAGCCAGAGTTGCTGCCGCACGTGCGCGGATTTCATCGGCGGGGCGTGCCGCGCTTCCCCTGGCTGGGGCTACTACCCCCGTGCCTTCCTCCGAATGCTCCGGGACGCGTAGCGGCAAACCTCATGCCGAGCCGTCCGATTCGTGCCCGCGATGCCGCTCGTCCAGGGCGCCACCCGCTCCCGGCGCTTCTTCGACTGGATCGCGCCGAGATACAAAGCGATCAACGCGCGCCTCTACCGACTCGAGTGGCGGGACCTTGTCCGATCCACGATCGAGCCGGGCCGGGTCCTCGACGTCGGCGCGGGGACGGGGTACACGACGAGCCACCTCGGGAGCGTCGTGGGGATCGACCTCTCGCGGGCGATGCTCGCGCGTGCATCCGGGTATCGCGGCCACCTCGTTCAGGGGGATGCGGGCTCACCTCCCTTTCGCCCCGGATCGTTCGCCACAATTGTGTGCGCAGGCTCGTTTTACTATCTTGCGGATCCGGTTCAGGCCCTTCGCTCTTTCCACGCGCTCCTCTCCTCCTCGGGTGCGGTTGTCCTGATCTCCCCGGAGGCTTGGTTCCTCCGGCCGCTCGTCCGTGTCTACACGCGGCGCGACTATGAGTCCATGGGACGGGCCACGGGCTTCCGCGTCGAGCGGTACGAATCGCTCCAGGGCCTCGCCTGCCTCGTGAAGTTCCGAAAACGGAATGCCGGCGGGAACGAGGACGCCTAGGCGCGGGGCGCGTGAAGGGGACACGGCCGGCGGAGGCGCCGACACGCGTTGCAATCCTCACGGGAGATCTGCGGCAGCGGTTTCACCATCCGACCGTACGTCCGACGGGGCACTGCGCCACCGGACACGGCGTTCCAGAATAAAGGCTCCCGTCAGCCGAAGTGGGCGCGCCCCACGGCACCCCGCCGTCCAGCGCATACCCGGCATCGGTGAACCTGCTTGTGCATGTCACGAATCTCAGGGCCCTTCTGGCACCACGGCGGGTACGACTCGATGGTGCCGCACACGGTGCACGCAATTGTCGGCACGGCACCCGCCGCGGCCTCACCACTTCCTTGCATGGACCGGCTCGCCCCACTTCGGGTTGAACAGGAACTCCTCCTTCACGAACCGGAAGTGGCGGCTCTCCATGTACCGCTTCGGGAGCACGGTCGACAGGTACTCGATGTACCGCTCCCGGTCGATCGGCGTCCCGCGCTCCGTGAGAAGCGTTCCATCGACGGCATACGGCAGATAGACGTAACCGACGCCCGCGAAGCCGGCTCCGGGGAGCGCGTAGTCTCCATACTCCGCGAGGCCACGGATCCGGAAAAACCGACGGTCTGGGAGCTTGAGGAGGTCTTCCTCCCCGAGGCCCGGCACCGTCTCACGTGATTCGATTCGAGCGAGGATCTTTTTCGCCTCTGCCCGGGTGCACTTCATCTTCGCTGCGATGACCGCGAGATTCACGTCCCGCACCTTCCCGCCGACTTCGTCGATGTAGATCCGCTGGGCCTCCTCGTTCCCGAGGGTCTTGAAGATCCCCTTCACGGCCGCACCGCCGAGCTCGGAGCCAAACATCTCGAGCCCTCGCGGGAACCAGAGGTTCAGGGAGTTCTGGACGTCCGCAATCCCGAAGTTCCCCCCATCGAGGACCGCCGCAACGGCGATCGCTCTCAGAAGTTTCTCACCCGCCGCGAGGTGGTACGACTCCTCGAGCCACCGCATGTACGGCATGCTGAGGGCCATCGGCCCATACAGGAAGTGGTGTTGCATCTCGAGCTGGTACTTCCCCACGCGGTCGATGAAGGCGAGGAACGTGGAGGTGTCGAGGAGGCTGTCGAACTCGATGTTGAAGGCGTCGAGGACGTGCTCGCCGGGCTTCATCGCGAACAGCTCCTCGAGGACCTCCGTGGCCCAGTGGCGACCCCATCGGGGATCGTCCCAGCTCGCGTCGAGCGTCAGGACGCCCGCCATCTGGTAGTGATGCCGGAGCTCCTCCACGCACACGCGCTTCTTCGAGAAGCTGATCGACTCGAGGGTGTGGCCATCCTGCTCCGTTCGATGGATTCCTTCGACGATCTCCCGGTCCAGCCCGGTGAGGGACCCTGAGTCGAGCTTCTCGTACACCATCCGGTGCTGCTGGATCGACCCGAGCTCCGTGGATGCCTGCGCGCGGATGATCTTGATCGCGGTCATGAAGCGGTTGTCGTCCATCTCGGAGGCCCGCCACAGGCGATTCGATAGGTCGGAGGTCATCGGAGTGGCGCCCACGACCTTCGAGGCGAACCCTTGGAACGCATCGGGCTTCGCGAAGACGGTGGAAATCGTTGGAATCGGCACGTTCGGATAGAATGTCCGCCACTTCGCCTCGTCGAGGACCACCGGCATCTCCGGGAAGTACGTCTCCCGCCAGGCGACGCACTCCCGGTCCCAATTCTTCGGGAGCGGCTCGAGCCGGAAGCTGTCCATGAAGGCCAAGGCGCGTTGGGATAGACGACCCGGGACTAGAACTTTGCTACGTCCTAGCTACGTTGTAGCGGTATCCCAATCCCCAAGGCACGGGGTCATGTCGGTGGTAGGACCGCACGGCACGACCAGCATTTCCGGGCGTTGAGGCCGACGTGAGAGTTGCAGCGGGGACACCGACGGGTTGGCCGCATCGATCCGAGGATCGTCTCGAGACCTCGGAATCCGAGCTTCGCCGTGATGAGGCTACCGCCGCCCGCGATCGCCCCGAGCGCGAGCGAGAGGATGCGCTCCCATCCGGTGGGCCACAGAAACAGTTGGAGGAGAACGGCCGCCACGAAACCTCCGAGGAATCCGCCGGTGAAGCCAATGAGACCAATGAGGCTCGACCGTCCGGCGACGATGCCCGCTCCGAACGCGATGAA
>CAYOUM010000086.1:0-1808 GCA_964407185.1 uncultured Methanomassiliicoccales archaeon
GACAGGGTTCTCGCGATCCACGTAATCGAGCGCCTCCCGAAGACAGTCAGCGCGATGGAGGAGCTGTACCGAATTACTGGCGCCGGGCGCGAGGACGACAATCGAAGTTCCGCGCTACAACCACGCGAATGCGTTCAAGGACCCGACCCACACACGCTTTTTCACGGAGGAAAGCTTCGACTACTTCGGGAAGAACGAGCGATCGTCCTACACGACGGCACGCTTCCGCGTTGCATCCGTCCAGAAGATATACGACTACCACATCGACAAGTACGTTCGGCGACCGTTTCGGCGCTTGTTCCCGTGGGTCGAGCGGTACCTCGACCATACCGTGGAGAAGCTGATCTTTGCGCTCATCACCGAAAAGTGACTAGCCGCCGATCCGCTCGAGATCGCCCTTCACCATGATTCTCACAAGTTCAGGCAGCTTCGTCTTCGCGGACCAACCGAGTACGCGCTTTGCCTTCGACGGATTCGCACACAGTGTGTAGACCTCGGCGGGTCGGATGTGCTTCGGGTCCGTTCTCACGTACTTCTTCCAATCCTCGATTCCAACCTCCCGGAATGCGAGGTCGACGAAGTCCCGCACGGTGCGCGAATCTCCGGTTCCGATCACGTAGTCGTCCGGCTTCGTCTGCTGGAGCATCCGCCACATCGCATCTACGTACTCCGGCGCATGGCCCCAGTCCCGCTTCGGGTCGAGGTTTCCGAGTTCGATTGTCTTCGCCTTCCCCTTCGCGATCATTGCGGCGCCGTGGGAAATCTTTCGGGTCACGAACTCGAGGCCCCTTCGTACGGATTCGTGATTGTACAGGATTCCGTTCGACACATGCATGTCGTAGGCCTCCCTGTAGTTCACGCACGCCCAATATGCGAAGAGCTTCGACACGCCATATGGCGAACGCGGGTGGAAGGGCGTGTTCTCATCCTGTGGAGACTCGGTCGCAAGGCCGAACAGTTCGGACGTTGAGGCCTGGTATATCCGCGCATCCGGGACGACCTCCTTCGCGGCTTCGAGGAGCCGGATCACGCCGAGGCCGTTCACGTCGGCCGTCAGGACAGGTTGGCGGAAGGACGTCTGAACAAAGGACTGGGCCGCGAGGTTGTAGATTTCATCTGGCTTCGACTCCTTGAGCGCGATGAGGATCGACGTCTGGTCTGTCATGTCCCCGTCGAGGAGGTGGATGCGGTCCATGATGTGCCGGATGTTCGCAACGTTCGGAGAACTGAGCCGCCGGACGAGGCCGTACACGGTGTACCCCTTGGAGAGAAGCAGCTCTGCGAGGAACGAACCGTCTTGCCCCGTAGCGCCAGTTACGAGCGCTGTCTTCGGCACCGGGGCGTGCAATGGGCATGGCCCTTATCTGCGTATCGGGCTGGTCCGCTACGGACGGCGGAGAACGAGAAGAGCGACTGCGTGGGTCTGGATTGCGGAGTCCTCGTGCGATGCAGAGGTCTCGGTCGTCCTCATCCAAGCGTTCCCGCGGCGGACAAAGTATTCCGCCTGATCCCAAATCCATCCGTCGGCAACTTGCCGAAGTCGCTGCCCATCGTACGCGCGCTGAAGCGGGCTGACGGCGGACCGGCCGAAGGGAACCGTAAGGATGAGGAGCCCTTTTGGCTTGAGCAGGATCTGTAGGGCCCGCATCAATTCGAAGTCAGCGTCCGGGTCGACGCTCGAGTCGTAAAACCCGATTCCCACGTGCTCGAGCGTGCTGACCATGACGACGCCATCGAACGACCCGGGCCGGTACGGCGGGCGGAGGAGATCGGCACGCACGAAGTCGAGGCCACCGCCTTGCACTGGG
>CAYOUM010000086.1:1818-6516 GCA_964407185.1 uncultured Methanomassiliicoccales archaeon
TCGCAACCGTCTGGTAACCGAGGGATGCAAGGTGCAGCGGGAGCGGGGACCAACGGGAACCGACATCGAGCACGCGGCTCCCTAGGGGCAGCCCGAGCGCCCGCAGCACGAACGGAATCTCGACGACCCGCTCGTTCACTGCGAGCTCGCGGAGGACGGCTCGGGGCCAGGCCTGTACGAGCGCCTCTCGGAGAAACTTGTGGCCCTCAAGCAGCCATCCGAGCAGACGGAACGGATATCGATATCGGAACCACACGGCTGGCATGAAGTCGACGAACTCGCGCGCACCGTGCAATCTCGGCGGCAGCGAATGCCGTTTCGACGTTCGGTTCGTCTTCTCCGCCATCAGAGCCCTCGCGGCGATGATGCAATCGTCCGTTATATGGCCCCTTCGATGCGCAATCGCGTCATGAACCCGCCGCCTCGTAGGCACGGAACGTCGCGGCCGCGGTCGCGTTGAACGAGTAGGACCGCGCGTGGCGGGAGCGTTCCTCTCTCGAGAACTTGGGGGCCTCGGCGAGACACTCGAGAATCTTTGACGCCAACGCATTAGAGTCGTCGAAGTAGCACGCGTATGGGCCCAGAAGCTCCCGCACGGCGGGGGCCCGCGCGAGCACATGGGCCCCGCAGCCAAGCGCCTCGAGCGGAACGAACCCGAATCCCTCTTCGGAACAGGGATGGATCACCAGCGAGGCACGATTGTAAATCGCGGGCACGCCCTCCTCGCCGGGCCATTCGAACTTCACCTTCTCCCGCAGCGCGGGCTTACTCGCTGCGTAGGCCTGTAGCGGCTCCACAAGCGGGCCGCGGGAACCGACAAAATGCAACTCATGAGGGATTCGAGTCGCAATCGACTCAAAGGCCCGAAGCGTCGTCATCGGCTCCTTGATCGCCCGGTGCACCCCAACCTGAACGAGAAACGGACGCACCGGAGGAGCCACCGGAAGGATGCGAAACCTGTCCTCTACCCCGAGGTGAATCACGTCAACCGGTAGCCGAGGACGCACCGCGTCGCGCACGACGTCTGCGGTCCGCCGGCTGTCAACAAGAATCCGTCGTGCCCGCCTCGAGAACCATCGAAGCTTCTGCCGATAGAGGAATCGAATCCAAGCGTCGTAGTATTGTGGATGTGTGAATGGAGTCATGTCGTGAATCGTGATCAGGAGGGGACGCCGCGGAAAGAGGGGGGCGTTCCACGGCGCGTGGGGATCGTGGAGGACATCGACATCGCCGGGGTTTTCGCCTTTGCGAAGAGGGACGATCTCGACGCCAAGGGGCTCGAGCTCCCGGATCAGATGGTAGATGTACTTCGAGGTACCCGTGCCCACCTGTCCATCCCGGTATAGATGGTCCGTATACAACCCGACGCGCAAGGGCTAACGCTCCCGCACTGGCGTAGGGAAGGCCCGCCGGGCAAAAGGATTTCGACCCCGCTTTGCGGAGAAGGACAGGGCGATGGACGTTCGGCTCGATATCTACTAATAGGCCGCTCGGGTTGCGAAGCGCGGTCCGATGGTCAAGCGGTTTGTGATGCTCCAGCTGTGGAGGATACAGCAGAGCTACACCCTCTTCAGCCTCCTCTTGTGGGGCATCCTTATCACGCTCACGGCGTTGCCTGTCATCGGGCCCGTATTCCTCCGTTTCCTCGAGGATCGATTCGGGATCCCGGCGAGCGCTCCGGGTGCCGTGGCGCTGACGCTTATCCTAATTTTCGCGAGTGTTTACCTCTTCCTCTACATACTGGGCGTGATCTACGACAAATACCTCCGGCTGTGGCGGGAACAGCTCGACGTCGCGTACGAGCGGAATCCGTACACGCGGGAGAAGCTCATGGTCAAAGAGATTCTCCTTTGGCGGCACATGTTCCTCCCGGCGCTCCGGGCGGCGGTGAAGAGCAATCCCGAGGTTCAACGCGAGATTGACTTCATGGAGAAATGGATCAAGAAGTCGGAGTCCACGGACGGGAACATTCAAAGAGCGGTCGGGGAAGCCGAGCGCTGGATCGAAACAGAGAAACCCGTGGCTACCCCTCAGGCTGCGGGCCGGGAAGCGCTCCATCCCGTGCCAGAGAGCGATCGGGAAACGCCGCCCTAACGGGATCCCTGCCCGTTCGCGCAGAAAGATTCCTATCCACCCCGGACTTCCTTCGTCGTTCGGATTCCGGAAGCACGGGATGAGAATCGCTCACATCAACAACATCGCGAACGTCGCGTGGACTCTGGCCCGGGCCCAGGAACGCCTGGGACACGAGGCAGTCGTCTTTGGCGTCGAGGACACGCCCTTCCGTTGCCCTGAGGACGTCCGCATCCGAGGTGCACGCGGGCCCCTCGGATGGAACGCCGCGATGGCGCTCCAATGGCGGAGGCTGCGCGGGTTCGACGTCATCCACGTCCACGGCGGGATCTGGGCGAGCCAATACGTCTACCTCCTGTTCAAACGCCGTTACCCGTGGACTACGCTTGCGGTCCACCTGCACGGATCAGAAACAAGGACCGGCAAGGGCCTGCACCACTTACGCCACGCGGATCTCGTCTTTCACTCGACTCCGGACCTGAGCTCAAGGATGCCGCAGAGCGTATGGGTGCCGAATCCGATCGATTGCGGGGACCGCCCGAAGGAAGTAGACAATCTCATTCCCAGGTTCGGGCACTTTGTCTCGAGCGCTCGTCACAAGGGAACGGAGCTCGTCCTGAGGGCCTTCGATGAGGCCTTCGGGCCTCTCCAGCGCGACGGCGAGGGGACGATCACACGATATCGCGGTAGGGAATCGGAGCTCGTCGTCGGGCAGGGTGCGCCCCACGACCAGGCGCTCAAGGTCATGGCGGGATGTGACGCGGTAATCGACCAGATCGCGCTCTATGGGATCTACGGGATGGTCGCAATCGAGGCGATGGCGCTCGGCAAGCCGGTCCTCGGGACGGTCAGGCTCGAGTGGTATCGAGACTGCCCGATTGTCACCATCACGGAGGAGAATGCGTCAGCACAGCTTCGTGCGATCGCTAAGGATCCTGGGCTCCGCCGAAATCTCGGGGTCGCGGGAAGAACATACGTTGGCCGGGTGCACGAAGCCACCGCCGTCGCCCGCCGGGTCCTTAAGGCCTACTACCTCGCACGACAGCAGCCCCCACTAGGCCCGGAACAAGCTGCGCCCTACTGGCGGAGACGCGGGAGCTCGTATGCGGCGCAGGTGAGTTCGCCGAAGGTACGCGGATTCTACGAGGCCCAGGCATCGGAGGTCGTCGAACGGCTCGACCGGCTCCACGTTGAATCCATCGCTGAGGTCGGATGCGGATTCGGACGCATTGGGGAACGAATCTCTGGTCGGGCGGGGGTGCGCTGGGTAGGGGCGGATCTCAGCCATGACCAGCTGGTGGAGGCCCGAGGGAGGAGTGCTCCCATCCGCCCCCGACTCCTCGAAGCGTCGGCGACGGCGTTGCCATTTCGGGACAGCTCCGCCGATCTCGTGCTCGCCGTTGAAGTCCTCATGCACATCCCTCCAGAACAGATCAAGAGTGCCCTATCTGAACTGTGGCGGGTCTCCCGCCGCTACATCCACCACATCGACTGGTTTGAGGACTACTTGATTGGCTATGGGACAGCGTGGTCTTGGGTCCACGACTATCCCACCCTATGGGAGTCTTTCGGCGCCGGACCTGATGTGAGGCGGCTTCGAGCGTCGGGACTTCAGAGGGCATTTCTCGTGACGAAGCCCGCCCCTGGGTCCCACTAGCACTCGGAAACGACTCGATCGAGGGACTTTGTCAACCCTGACCAATCCATGACCCGCCAAGATTTTTATATGGTGGGTCCATTCGCCGCCACGTCCGACGAAGGTCGGACAGTCAGAAGGGCTTGGATGGGATGGCCACTCGCCGGTCTCAGTTCCAACCTTCTCTCGCGGTGATGCCTTGCACCTGAAAGAAATCTGGATGGAGAACTTCAAGTCTTTCGCCGGGAAGATTCGCGTGCCCTTCCTCACGGGCTACACGTCGGTGACCGGCCCGAACGGCTCTGGGAAGTCGAACATCGCAGATGCGATCCTTTTCGTCCTTGGGCCGAAGAGCGCGAAGGCGATCCGAGCAAAGCGGCTCACGGACCTCATCTGGAATGGCGGGAAGAACAAGAAGGGCGCGTCGTATTGCGAGGTCTCCCTCGTCTTCGACAACTCCGATCGCGCAATTCCAATCGAAGCGGACGAGGTGAAGCTAACCCGCTACGTCGCCACCTCATCCACGGTGAAGGACGGGTATAACTCCTACTTCTACATCAATGACCGGAAGTCCACCCTCGATGAATTCGACTCCCTTTTGGCCCACGCGCGGATTAGCGCGGAAGGATACAACCTCGTCCAGCAGGGGGACATCCAGCGAATCGTCCAGATGTCCGAGGTCGACCGGCGCCGAATCCTCGACGACATCGCGGGAATCACGAAGTTCGACGACGACATCCACCAGGCCGACCCGTCGAGCCTCGGCGACATCGACGTGGAGAGCAGGGTCGGGCAAGGAAGCACGTCCTCGTTCCCGGTTCCCACGGCCGAGCCTGCCCGGGTGATCCTGCGATGCCTACAGCGCATCGAGGCCTTCCGCGAAGACACGGTTGTAGGCCGGGTCGAGGCTCTCCACGCTGTGGTTGATGAAGCCGCTTCGCCCCTCGACCGCCAGCGCGACGATCGGCTCCGTCACGTCGCCGCCCACG
>CAYOUM010000087.1:0-2072 GCA_964407185.1 uncultured Methanomassiliicoccales archaeon
CTGGTTGATCGCGGCGAGAAGGCCTGGGAGTAGGCAGCCTACTACGGGAATGAGTGTCTGACACGCTCGATACGAGATCACGTTGGCGTGCGGGGCGACGCCGGAGATCCTCCGGTTAAGCGTTGTAGTCGGCGCAACAAGGGAGGCATCGATGATATTGCCCGCCGCCGTGCTCGCCGTGTGGCTTCCATGGCCGTTGATGTCCTCGCCAGTGAAGGGCGGGTTGGGGGTGAAGTCATAGACCCCGATCAGCTTGTCGTTGCAGGAGGGCAGGCCCGTGATCGGGTCGCATAGCCCCTTGTAGCCAGGGCCGGACGGGAGGCCGAATGCTGGGTAGTCATAACCGTCGACGGGCCCGGGGTCGGCGAACGAGGGATGGTCCGTGTTGACGCCCGTGTCGATGACGCCAATCACGACGCCCTCGCCGCAGCTCCCGACGCACTCGCCCGAGACTGGGTCCTCGCCCCAGACGACGGGGGCACCGATCCATCGCGGGCCGTTGTCCGTGAGGAGCTGACGCGCGAAGTCTCGGACGACGTGCCTGACGCCTGGAAGCGAGGCGACCCGTTCGGCCTCGCTCGGCGTGAGCTGGACCGCAAAGCCGTTGACCGCCGCCTGATAGCGGAAGCGGACGTCGACGGTGCGGCTGAG
Organism: uncultured Methanomassiliicoccales archaeon; assembly: GCA_964407185.1. Taxonomy (GTDB): domain Archaea; phylum Thermoplasmatota; class Thermoplasmata; order RBG-16-68-12; family RBG-16-68-12; genus EA-19. Next base: position 652 of record CAYOUM010000087.1, read on the forward strand.
TGCGAACTCGATGAGAGCGATTTCCAGCGCCTGCTGCTGGGAAATCTGGACGAGGTACGCGCGACTCGCTGCGCTGCCGACATCGAGCCGGAGCGCGCCCGTGACAGTGGGGTCGGTGGGAGCAAGTCCCGCGATGCCGCCTCGATATGACGCGAGCGGCGGGGCCTGCAGGATGACAATATATGTGAACTTCTGGTCTGTTGCCGAGGCGACCAGCAGCCCCACGTTCTGAACCGTCGCGAAAACCTGTGACACTGGCGCAGTCGCGTAAGGCGGCACTCCTCCGATGACGAAGGACGTTAGGTCCGTGCCAACGGGGACGCTACTGACGAGATTCGCGTCCGCGGCGATCGAGCCAACGCCGAAGAGTCCAGGGAGCGCCGACGCAACGAGCGCCGCGACGAAAAAGGCGGCGAAAGGAAACCGTCGATTCACGAAGCGGTGGAATATGGCCCGCCGCTATGAACCAAATAGTGGTCGTATGGGAACATGATGGCCTTGCGGAAATCCCGTATCCTCTCAGTTACGACGTATCAGTTCGGGAAGGCCCGGCGATCCCGAGGAGCGGGGTCGTGGAGTACAAATCCGGGAGACTCGCTTGGTCTCCCGTAGCAGCTTCGTCGTTTTCCTCATCGAGAACGGAGCGAGTCGCGGACTTTCGTCTCGGCCTTCATGTTCGGAAGCAGCCCCTCGGTAAATCCGAGGAAGAGGAAGACCGGTTCTCCGAGTTTCGCGGTCGTCAGCCCTTTCTGCGTGAGGTTGTACTGAACGCGCGGGGGTCGCGTGCTAAGCACGGTTCTCCGGACGATTCCGAAGCGTTCGAGCCTCTTCAGTTTCTGGGAGAGGATTCGCGAGCTTATGCCTGGGAGATGTGTGCGCAGGTCTTGGAAACCCGCATCTCGCAAGGCGAACAAGATCGTCATGAGTTCAATCGTCCACTTTCCAAAGATTAGTTTGGTCAATGCGAGGTTCATCTCCGCGGACTTCGCGGGATCTCGTTCGAAGTATCCCGCGGCCATCGAGATGATTCCTTTGGAAAACTCCGTGGCCTGCGCGGTAAATTCTCGGAACCGCGCTTCGAGGGCCTTTGTGAGTTCCGCGCTGGGCTCTCCCACGGGACTTGGAACGGCCACTCAGGTTATAAGGTTTCCATTTGGTTACAGACTAACCTAGGCCTTGCGGCGCTCGATGGCCACCATGTTCCGGCCTGTAAAGGGAGGTACTTCTCGTGGAACGAATCCTCGCTGATCGTTGCGTCGCGGATGGCCCGGTTCGCCCGGGCAATCGAATCCTAGTAGATCGGCCTGAGCGTGTCGAGCGACCTCAGTCCATCGTCTATCGTCTGGGAGAGAATCACTTCCACGCTGTTCCACTGGATGAGTCCAGAGTCCTGCAGAAATTCGTTGATCCCGTCGACGTTC
>CAYOUM010000087.1:2082-6299 GCA_964407185.1 uncultured Methanomassiliicoccales archaeon
CGCGACGCCCTTGTGCTGGGTCGAAACCGTCGGTCCCCCCAGGAACTCGATCCCATGCTTCTTCGCCAATTCCGGCATCTCGGCCGCTTTGTTCATGACGTGCTTCCTCACGGTCGAGTTCGCAGTCGGACACTGATCCGGCGGATGCGTCATGATTAGTGCGAAGATTGCCACGTTCCTACTTCAGCCACAATTTTTCGTTGGGCGATATGACACTTGCGATTCGGGTTGTGAGCACGTCTAAGCTTCCTGGACAAGGGTGCCGTCTCGTTAATACATCCGTAAGCGACGCCTGAGCGGTTCGCCGCGAGCCAAAGCCGTCGTGCGCTCCGCGTGCCCGTTCCCCTCGGGGAGCGAACCCAGCCTTCACCCGCTCCCCCGGTCCGCCCACAGGGGCCCGCACGTCCACGTCGGGTGGTTCGGCATCCCGAGGCCGTCGGGCAGTTCGGCCCACAGGTCGAACGAGAAGCCGCCGCGGATCGTCGGCGCGAGTTCCATCAGGAATCCCTTGTGGGTTCCATCGCTAGGGGTCCAGGTGTCCTCGAACGGGATGGCGAGGCGCCAGTCTGCAGGGGTGTTGCTGTTTGGCGCGTCTGTGGTGACCATCCCGAAATAATGGAGCACCTTCAGCACTAGGCTATTGCTCGTTCGAGCTCCGAACGATGCGTTCTCTCCCGGTGAGATCAAGGACGTGTACCCGCTCGGATCGCGGGTTTCAATCTCGTGGAGGACGACGTCCCAGTGGCCCGCATCGCCGATAGCCGTCTCGACGGCCGCGACCGTCGTGCCCGCCGCGAATCGCGTTCCATTCGACGCGAGCAATGGGCCATGGGATCCGATGTAATACCGAAGGGTGCGCGTGGACATTGCCTCTTCAACGCCGCAGCCGGCGTACACGGTGACGTCACGCGGCAGGAGCGTGGTGTTCACGTTCCGGATGTCCATGCGGAGGACGACCGGGAGGGGCCGATTCGCGTTGTTCTTCAGCGTCGCGATGATGGGGAGCACGTCCCCGGCATGGGCGCTGGCGGGGATGCCCGACACGGTGAGGGACACGGCGGGGCCGACGGGCGGAAGGTCCCGTTCCACGACTGGGCTCAGGGTCATGCTCACGACGCCGACGACGACGGCCGCGAGGACGATGAGCCCGATCACGGGATACGTCTTGCGCGCAATGCGCCAGGCCAATCGCAGCTTCATGGCCCGCGCACGCCGTGCTTCGAGGATGAAGGCCCGGGGTACATGTAGCCTACCCACGATGCGGAGCGGCATACTTATTACGGCTCGCGACGTAGAACCGGCCACACGGTGAGGTCCTGACCGACGTCGTGATCGCGAGCGCGTGCCGCACGCCCATCGGGAAATACGGGCGGTCCCTGCGGAACGTCGAGGCGGTGAAGCTCGGGTCCATCGCCATTGCGGAGGCCGTCGCCCGCTCCGGCCTGCACGGGGCGGACATCGAGGAGGTCATCATGGGGAACGTGATCAGCGCGGGCTTAGGCCAGGCGCCCGCCCGCCAGGCCGCGCTCCTCGCCGGACTTCCGGACCGGATCGGTGCCGTGACCGTGAACAAGGTGTGCGCGAGCGGGATGAAGGCGGTCGCGATTGCCCGTGATACGATTCTCGCGGGTGCTGCCGAGGTCATCGTGGCAGGCGGGATGGAGTCGATGAGCCGCGCGCCGTACCTCGTGAAAGAGGCTCGATGGGGAATCGGATACAACAACGTGCAGTTCCTCGACGCGATGGTCCACGACGGCCTGTGGGACGTGTACAATCAGTTCCACATGGGCGTCACGGGCGAGGTCGTCGCGGACCGGTTCCAGGTCACGCGAGAGGAGCAGGACCGGTTCGCGCTCGAGAGCCACCATCGCGCTCTGAAGGCGATCAATGAGGGGAAGTTCAAAGACGAGATCGTGCCCGTCGAGGTCCCGGGCCATGAAATGTTCGACACGGACGAGGGGGTTCGCGCGGACACTTCCCTCGAGAAGCTGTCGAAGCTCCCGCCCGTGTTCAAGGACGGCGGCAACGTGACTGCGGGGAACGCGTCCCAGCTCAGCGACGGCGCCTCCGCGCTCGTCGTGATGTCCGACAAGGCCGCGGAAAAGCACGGCATCAAGCCCCTCGCCCGCATCGTGGACTATTCGACGAGCGGGACGAAGCCCGAGTGGGTCATGGAGGCCCCGATCCCCGCGGTGCGGAAGCTCCTTAAGAAAACGGGTCTTGCAATCGAGGAGTTCGACCGGGTCGAACACAACGAGGCGTACGCTGCGGCGAGTGTCGCCGTCGCGCGGGAGCTCGGAATTCCACTTGACAAGCTCAACGTCCACGGCGGGGCCGTTGCGCTCGGCCACCCGCTCGGGTGCACTGGCGCGAGAATCCTGACGACCCTGGTTTACGCGATGAAGGATCGCGGCGCGAAGCGCGGCCTCGCTACCCTGTGCCTTGGTGGCGGGAACGCAATGGCGATGATCGTCGAACGGATGTAGCGATTGTTCCGCGGCCGAGGATCACACGTAATTCCTAGAGCCACTCGTCGTCGTCTTTCTCTTCCGCCTCACCGGGTTCCATGACGACGACCTTCGCGGGTTTCCACGTCTCGTAACCTTCCTTCGGCCTCGCGCGACGTCGCCGGAGGAAGAGCAGGATGGTAATGGCGGCGAGTATGACTCCCGCTGCCGCGATCAGGAGGGCTACGGTGGACCCGGGAGTCAGTGGTCCCAGGACAATCGTCCCAACCCCGCCTTGCGCAGGGTCGATGACGACGTCCCTTGTGTAGCTCTCGAAACCCTCCGCGGAGACGACGAGGGTGTAGGTCCCTTGCTCAACCGCCGCGAACGAGAAGTCACCGGTCGCATTCGTCAGGACAACGCGAGTCCCGAGCTGAATGCGTGCATCCGCGATTCCGCTGCCCGTTAGATCCTCGACGCGGCCGAAGACGGTGCCCCGCCATGGCTCCGTCGTGAACCGAATCTGCTCGGACTGAATGATGGAATTGCCGCTGAGGTCTTTCGCCGTTGTGCGCACGAAGAGCACGTACGCGGTCTTGTAGGCCATCGGCTGACTCGTCGCGAACTCGATCGTCTCCCCGTTCGGCCATCGGATATCCACGAGGGCAACATTGTCCGTGAGCCCGATCGCGCTCTGGACGGAATCTCGGTCCATCGGCTCACTGAAGATCAACGTGAATCGCTGTGTGCGGCTCACATTTTCCTGCCCGTCAAACGGAGATGTCCACAGGATGCGCGGGGGCAGCGTGTCGTTCTGAGACGCCGTCGCAAACTGCCATGTCTCGTCTCTGTTACCAATGAGATGATTTCCCGCCTCGTCCCGCACGATGATGCCGCTCAGCCCGACGGTGTAGGGGGCCCCGAACATGAGAGTCCGGGTGGGGCGGAACACGAATACGTCGAGCCCCGGGGTCCATGTGGCATTCCCGTCGCCGATCCCGAGGACAGAAGCCCCGCCCGCAAGGGAGAACCCAGATTCAACGGATGTGCGATTCATTCGCTCCGTGAAGCCGATTGCGATGGGGCTCGTCGGGAGGACATCGGTCGCGTTCCGTGCGGGGTTCCGATACCACACGGCGGGCGCGCTTCGGTCCACCTCCTCTGTCGTGAAGCGAGTCTGGAAGTCGTCGGTCGGGGAACCCTGCGCGACGCCGTTGCCGTTTCCGTCGAGGCGGTGCCCCTCCCTGTCAACGGGCGTGTTCGCGAAAATCGTGAATCGGTACTCCCGCGATGTTCTCAGGTTCGGATACGGGTCGAACAGCATCGTATCGTCGGGAAAGCGCGTACCGCTCCACTCGGTCGTCCCGTTCGCCTTCGTGAGCGTGGGTGCCCCGGAGGCGGCAAGGGCGAACGACCCTTGCACAGTGACCTGCGTCATCGCCTTGCTGAAGATGATGCGAATGGTCGTGGAGATCGAAACGTTGACCGCTCCCTCTGCGGGCTCTGCTTGGAGAATCCTCGGAGGCGTAGCGTCGGCGGCAATGGAGAACGACCAACTGTAGTCGTCCCCGCCAATGCCATCCCGGTTGCCGTCGAGGCGGTTTCCTTCCTCGTCCACGGCCACGGAGCCGTCGAGGCGGACCGCGATTCTACCGCCGGATGCGAATTCGAGCCGCGGGTCGAAGCGGAACGTGTCGTCGACCTGGGCCGCACTTGCCCACGCAACGGAGCCTTCCTTGGCAGTGAAAAAGCGGTAGCGGTCGCCGTAGC
>CAYOUM010000088.1:0-6271 GCA_964407185.1 uncultured Methanomassiliicoccales archaeon
AACCCACGACCTCTACCATGCCAAGATAGCGATCTTCCAGCTGATCTACCGGCCCAGCAAGCGTCTTCAAAGTATGAGAAGGATAAAAATGCTCGTTCGAGCAGTGCAGTAGGCAAGAGGAGCCCAGGCGATCAGCAAGCAGCCGAGGAAAACCTCCTCGGATCAGTGGCTGGGCGTTCGGACCTTCACTTTCGTTTCTCGCTTCGCCGGGCTCGCGAACCGTTCAAGCTTCTCGACGCCGCGGAACTTCTCGCCGGGAACCTCGACGGGATACACGCCCGTCAGGCAGCCGAGGCAGACGTCCTCACGGGGATGGCTGAGCGCGCGGATCAGGCCTGGCATGCTGAGGTACCCGAGTGAGTCTGCGCCAATGAACTTTGCAATCTCCTCGACCGTCCGCGTACTCGCAATGAACTGGTCGCGCGTCTTCATGTCGATTCCGAGATAGCATGGGGCGACGATCGGCGGGCAACCAATCCGCAGGTGGACCTCGCGGGCCCCCGCTTCCCGGAGGATCGCGGAAATCTTCTTGATCGTCGTGCCCCGGACGATCGAGTCATCGACCAGCACGATCCGCTTGTTCTTCACGGCCGACTTGATTGGGTTCAACTTGAGGAGGACACCGACCTCTCGGTCCGCCTGTTCCGGCATGATGAACGTCCGCTCGATGTACCGATTCTTGATGAGGCCCTCGACGACCGGAAGCCCGCTCACCTGCGAGTATCCTTGCGCTTGCGCGCGCCCGCTCTCCGGCACGGGGACGACGATGTCCGCCTCCACGGGATGCTCTCGCGCGAGCTGCTGCCCGATTTTCACACGTGCGTCGTAGACGAGTCGCCCGTCGATAACGCTGTCGGGCCGCGCGAAATACACCCATTCGAACATGCAGTGCGCCGTGTGGGTGGGGTGCGGCAGCCGGAAGGACTCGATTCCGTCCGAATGGAGCTCGACGATTTCTCCCGGCTTGACGTCCCGCACGAACTTGTAGCCGAGCGTGTCGAAAACAACGCTTTCGGACGTCGCCATGTACGCACCGTCCCTTTGCCCAATGCACAAGGGCCGCACGGCGAGTGGGTCGCGAACCGCGTATGCGCTCCCGTTGATGAGGATTACAAGGGAATAAGCGCCGACGAGCCGACGCGTGAACTCCTTTAGCGCCCGATGCACGTCGCCGGATTTCGTGAGCTCGTTCGCAAGAAGCCGAATGATTACCTCCGAGTCGGACGTCGTCATGAACGCCCAGCCCTTCCGCTCGAGTTCGTCCCGGAGCAGCCCCGCGTTCACGATGTCGCCGTTGTGTCCCAAGGCGATGTCACCCATTGCCGTGGACACGACGATCGGCTGTGCGTTGTCGAGGACAGATGATCCGGTCGTCGAGTACCGGACGTGGCCGATCCCCACGTTCCCCTCGAGCTTGCCGAGATCCTCCGGGGAGAACACCTCGTGAACGAGTCCCATCCCGCGGCGGGAACGAATCTCGCCGTCGTCGAAGACGGCAATCCCCCCGGACTCCTGGCCGCGGTGTTGGAGAATTCGAAGCGCGTAGTAGAGATCGCGCGTGATCGACTCTTCGGATGCCGCCGCGACGATGCCGCACTTGTCCGCAGGACGGTGAGTGCCGTACTCGCTCACAATCCAACCTCCGAGAAGCCAAATGTGCGCCCATGGCACACCTGGCGGGTCGGCCGTCCCGCCGCGGAGTCGCCCGGGCGACGCATCACAATCCTCGGTAACCTCCGGCCCTTATTTACCTTTGCCGCGGGCGCAATCGAGAGCACACTTCTAGTGTGTCTTCGCCCACGAAAATTGACGGATCTTCGCGCTTCGTCCGTAGCCGCACGACGCACAGTATCCCTTCTGTTTGTGATACGAGTGCTTTCCGCACCGGCGGCATCGAATGTGAACCGTTGCGCGTCCCATCTTGCCGAGGGAGGCAGTCCCCTTCGTCATGGTTCGCCCTCACGAATTCGTCACGGAGAGATGTAAATCACGTTGTCGCCGCGGACGACTGCGAGCTCCATCTTTTTCTGCGCCTCGCCGTTCAGGAGTTCCTCGGCGTTGCGAAGGACGACATTCATGTGGGGGTCGAATCCATCGAGGATTCCCCGGTATCCACGCCCCGCCTTCAGCTCGACCATGACGCTCGAATTGATCGATTGGTTGAGGAGGGACAGCGGCTTGATCATCGAAATCGTCGAGACAAAGCCCGTCTTTACTTAAAGGTTAGTGCGGCTCCTTGGTTTGGCTCGCGATCGCGTTCTCTTGGGCGCCCTTCGCGGGGTTCACTAGGAACCCGCTCCTCCCGAGAATGTCCATACCGATGATTACGTGATACGTCATGTCCTGACGGCTCGTAATCGCGACGGGGATGTCGAACTCCTTTCCCGCGATCACGAGGTCCGCCTCGACGAGCGGCCGCGTTTCCGGGTGCGGGCTCGTTGGCGTGCGAATCCGGACCGTGTCCAGGACGGGACCAAGACCGACGCGGGCCGCGATGTCCGTGTCAACGGTCGTGCGGCTCGCTCCCGTGTCGATCTTCGCAAGGACGTCGACCTTGCCGATCTTGCCTTTCACGGTGATGAGTTCAACGACACCGATGGTTCTCTTGCGCGGGGCCTTTTTCATGCGTACCGAGCCGAGGGGCGGGGGAAGCCCTTCCAATAGACGAGATGGTCTTCCCCTTCATGACATTTCCCTTCCCCCTCTCCCGTGAGAACGATACGTTTTTCCGGCTCAGGGCGGTTCGCGCTAGGCCTCGGCGGGGCGAACATGCGAATCGGCGTGATTTCAAAAAAGGAGACCTACTGGTCCACGAAGATGATCCTCCGCGCGATCCGCGAAAAAGGCCATGAGCCAGCGTATGTGAAAACGGACGAGATCCGCCTCGTCGTCGGAGATCCTCCGGACGCCCTGATCGACGGTCACTCCCTCCGCAAGAACGTCGTCCACATCCCGCGAATTGGTCGATCCATGACGGACTTCGGCGCGATGCTCCTCCGCCAACTCGAGCTGATGGACGTCCCCGCCACGATGAGCGACGAGGCGCTCCTCACGGCGCGGAACAAGTTCCTCGCCTTGCAGGCGCTCCACGAGGCAGGCGTCCCCGTTCCGCGGACGGTCCTGCTTGCGTCGCGCCCAAGTGTGATGGAGGCCCGCACGTTCGTGCCGTATCCCGCGGTCCTCAAGATCCTCCGGGGGACGCAGGGGGTCGGCGTGATGCGGGTGAGGGACCTCGACGAGACCGCGAGCATCGTCGACACCCTCAACCTCTTCGGCGAAGTCGTCTGTCTGCAAGAGTACATCCCGAACCCCGGAATCGACATCCGAGCGTTCGTCGTCGGCGACCGCGTCATTGCAACCATGAAGCGGGTCGCCCCGCACTACGAGTGGAGGGCGAACATCCACCTCGGCGGAAAGGGTCACAAAATCGAACTCAGCGAGGAGACGAAGGCGGTCGCCGTTCGCGCATCGAAGGCGGTCGGTCTAGAGATCAGCGGAGTCGACATGGTCATGAGCGGGAACAAGCCCTACGTTCTATCGCGGCCATGCAGCCGGGCCTCGCAACGTGGATGGACCTTCTCGCTCGGCGGTACTGGGCGATGTACTATGCGGCCCATGGCGGGAATTGGGAACTCGCAGAGTATGAACATCGGGAATCGATGAAGCTCCTTGCGACAATGCAGAAGGTCCGGCCGAAGTACGCGGACGACCTCCGCACATTCGAACACGAGATCTTTCGCCCACTCGGCGTCGCGCTGGCGAATCGCGACATCGTCGCCTTCGAGGCCGCGTATCACGAGGGCATCCGTGGATCGGATCGGTATCATGACAAGTGGCAGAAGGCGTACATCCGCTTTCGGCTCCCGAGTCGCCCGCCGGATTTCCTCGACGTCGGGGACGGGGCGTGATCTCCGCTCTCTGATTCTGCCTCCCGCCGGAACGACTTGAGCTGAATCTTTAAGGTCGAACGTGGCGTCCCGCCGGAACGATGGAGCGAATCGAACTCGGACGGAGCGGAATTCGCGTTTCGCAGATTGGGCTCGGGATGTGGCAGGCGGGCGGGTCCCAGTGGGGCGCAGACGTAAACGATGGGGATTGTGTGGCAGCGATGGCAAGGGCCGTCGAGTTGGGCGTGAACCTCATCGATACCGCGGAGGTCTATGGTCAGGGCCACTCGGAGGAAGTCGTCGGTCGCGCGATCCAAGACGTTGGACGGGACAACGTCGTCGTCGCGACGAAGGTCGCCGGCCAGCACCTGCGACCGGATGACGTGGTCCGTGCGTGCCAAGGAAGCCTGAAGCGCCTGGGAATCCGGGAGATCGACTTGTACCAGGTCCATTGGCCCGACCCATGGGAGCAGGTGCCCCTCTCGCGGACGATGCGCGCACTTGAAAAGCTGCACAAGGACGGTTGGATCCGTGCGATTGGTGTCAGCAATTTCGCAGTGCGGGACCTCGACGAAGCGCGGTCCGATCTCTCCGCCGTCGACATCGCGTCAAACCAGGTCCGTTACAACCTTCTCCACCGCGAAATCGAGGCGGAGGTCCTCCCATACTGCAATCGGGAGAAAATCACGATCCTCGCATACAGCCCCTTGGCTCAGGGAGTCCTCGCGGGCCGCTATGGCCCCATGAATGCGCCCTCCGACGCCGTGCGAAAGCAGAGCCGGTTCTTCCGGGAGGACAACCTGAAGGAGGCAGAGCATCTTCTTGTCGTTCTGCGCCGAATCGCCACAGCCCATCGAAGGACCGTCGCGCAGGTCGCCCTGAACTGGCTGAATCGCGACCCGATCGTCGTTCCGATCCCCGGCGCGAAGCGTCCTTCGCAGGCCGAGGAAAATGCGGGGGCCGCCGGGTGGCGGCTGAGTGAGGAAGAGGTCCGCGAGATCGAAACGGCGTCGGCACGCCTCCATCTGGATCTGTTTTGAGAGACTCGGGTTCCCGAGTGCGGGGGATGGGATTCTCCGCCTCGCGGAGGACCCGCGACGCCTTTGAACCCACGGACTCCTGCGAGACCGGATCTTAAGTCCGGCGCCGTTGTCCTAGCTTGGCTACCCCCGCACGCCTCCGATGGGAGGACGGGCCATTAACCTTCTCCCGGTGGTCACTTCAGGAATGCCTTTATGGTCTCCCGTCGGCTTGTCGCGGACGATTCGCATGGGGAAATTGGACGGCCGGTTCGCTCTCATCACAGGGGCGAGCGGTGGGATTGGCCGTGCGACAGCGATTGAGTTCGCCCGAGAAAATGCGCGGGGAATCGGGTTGCACTACGCCACGAATCAAGCGGCCGTGGAATCCGTCGCGGCAGAGGTGGAGGCGTTCGGCGCGAAAGCGATGCTTATCCGGGCGGATGTCTCGAAGCGCGCGGAGGCAATGCACATGGTCGACGTGTTCGTCGAAGCCTTCGGCCGTATCGACGCGCTCGTCTGCGCAGCGGGCTATCCGTTTCGGCTGGAGGAGTGGTTCGCACGTTTCGAGGACCTCCCCGAGGAAGCGTTCCTCCGACCGCTGCGAGTGGACCTGTTCGGTTCCTTGTTCGCCGCGCAGTCTGCGGCCTCCGTGATGAAGAAGCAGCGTGGCGGTTCCATCGTCTTCATCGGATCGACGCCGGCGATCACCGGCGACACGATCGGGCTCACCTATTTCGTCGCAAAGGCGGGCGTCCTCGCGGCCACGAGGGGCCTCGCGCAGATCCTCGGGCCGCACAATGTGCATGTGAACGCCATCGCGCCCGGAGCCGTCGACACGAAGGCAATGTCCGTCCTCACAGACGGGCAGCGAGAGGCCCTGGCAGAGGAGGCCGCGCTGAAACGGACAGGCAATCCTGTCGAGATCGCACGGAAGATCGTGTTCCTCTGCTCGGACGACGCTTCTTTCATGACGGGACAGACGCTCGTCGTCGATGGCGGATACGCGATGCGGTAGGCCGATTACTTCTTCGGAAGCCTCGCGCCCTCGTGGAGCAGTTCGCCACGTGTCCCGCAGTGGTGACAGGTAACGAGGAGCATCGCGGAATCGGGGCCGAAGCGCTCGCGCAGGATCCAGTGGCACCGCCCGCAGACGCACAGGAGGCGGATCTCGTCGGTCTGGCCTCGGACCCGGAGGAGCAGTTGGCTTGGTTCGGTGAGCCGCCAGCTCGTCACGACGGCGCCCATGGCCTCAGGGAGGGGAATCTCCCGCACGATCGTCCTCTGCGAACACAACAGCGCTCGTTGCTTTGACCCTTTCGTCTCCCGGGCATGCGACACAAAGCTGACGGATGGGCCCGTCCG
>CAYOUM010000089.1:0-996 GCA_964407185.1 uncultured Methanomassiliicoccales archaeon
TGCCGATGAAGAGAATCAGAGAGAGCCCCCACGTCCGCCGGAACACGAGGCTGAACACCGCGTTCGCGAGAAACACGGAGAAGAAGAACACGCCGACGAGCGCGTACCGAAATACGACAAGGCTCGTCTCGTCGCCGCCCGCGACCGCGATAATCGGACCCGCGAGCAGCAACCCCACGGCGAGAAAGAGAAGCCCCGCCACGATCACCGCAATCATCATCCGTCCATAGAAACCGGTCAACCACTGGTCGAAGGCCCTCGGCCGCGTGACCGGGATTGCCCGCAGCGTCTCTCGCATCGCGTCGGAGAGGCGGTAGATGAAAACGAACTTCACACCGGTGAGCGGGATCAGCATGAGGAGGGCCATGTCGACGCCGATCTGGTACGAGGCGTTGTACGCGAACCCATCCCCTTGGTTCCACCAAGAGACGAGGCGGTCCGCGAAGAGATACACGAAGAACAACGTGCCGTACGCGATGAGCGGCAGGCCGTCGTGAACGAGATACGTGAACCGCGGCGGGCGCACATGACGTGGCCTCTCCGGTTTCGAATAGAATGGTGGCTCCTCGGCCGTCGGCTCCTCCCTGGGTTCTCGGTAAACGTATTCATAGAGAAAGGCCACGCTCACGGCAATCAGGGCGTACAGGCCGAAGCTCTGCGAACCAATCGTCGCCAGAGTCCGTGACGCACCGAGTGTTTCGAGGACGAACAGGCTCACGAACATGAATGCGAGTGCGATGAGCGCGCTGAGGATGAGGGGCAGGTACCGTTTCAAGGCGTACACGGGCACGACGAGGAGCCGGAAGAGACCGATCAACAGGACGTAATACAACGTGACGAGCGTGACTCCAAAGGCCTTCGGCAGGATGAGTTCGTTGACGAGCGCGTAGCCCGCCCCCACGGCAATCAGGAGAACGCCGCCCCAGAAAAGTGACTTATCCACGACGAAGCGCGCGAGGGGCAGGTTTGCGAAGGCGACAATGGGCGCTCCGGGAT
>CAYOUM010000089.1:1006-2165 GCA_964407185.1 uncultured Methanomassiliicoccales archaeon
CTTGTTGTCCTGGAGCAGGTAGTACGTCATCTTCCAGGAGGCGAACTGCTGCACCCCACCTGTGGCGACGAGGCCGAGGATCACGCCGAGGCCGATGCTCGTTGCGATGTCCGGAGGGAGCCGGACGGAGGCCCATAGGCTCTGGCCCCCGAGGAAGAGGGCTACGAGCATGATCACCCACCAGAGGTTGTAGAACATCCCCGTGAAGAACAGGAGAAAGGCATTCCGTTGTTCCACCGGCCCGCCGCGGGCCGGGGATATCCTGGGCCGATATAGCTCCACGAGCGGCTCGACGTCTCGGGCGAGCGCGAAGAGGCTCTCATACCCGTGAAGACGGGCCGTCTCGTCCGAGACTCCGACGATCTCGAGGATCACGGCAACCTCGAGGTAGTCCTTCACGTTCGGCTCGACCTCCGCAATCGTGCGCGCGAGGGAGTCGACGTACGTCGCGTTCGAGGGTCTCCAGGTCACGACGCGTACCCCCTGTAAACGTCCCCATATTGCCGCAGGAAGCCCCCGATCGGATACGCGACCTGGACCCGAAGGCGCGCGTCGTTCCCGAGTTGGGCCTGCAACGCGGGGTCACGGAACAATGTGACGACCGCGTCCGCCAGGAAGCGCGGCGACCGTGGCGGCACGACGATTCCGCTGTCTCCGAGGGCCTCGCGTACCCCGCCGACGTCCGTCGCGACGATCGGTTTCCCGACCGCCATCGCTTCGAGAAGCGCGTACGGAAAGCCCTCCGAGACGCTCGGCATCACGACGACGTCGCCCGCGTTGTACGCGACCTCGGGCTGGCTCGTGTAGCCCATGAACCGCACGGTTTCCTCGAGGCCGAGCTTCTTCACCGTCCCAAAGCATAGCTGCGCATAATCCAGGTCCGGCGACGGGCCGTAGATCAGGCACCTCGCGTTCGGGATCTCCTGCCGGACGTGCGACATCGCGACGATGAGGTTCATCGCGTCCTTGAGTCGATCGATGCGAATCACGGACGTCACGGTCGGGCCTGGATACGGCCGATCGACTGCCATCGGCCGAAACCGCTGCGTGTCGACGCCGTTGTAGATCACGGAAATCCGGTCATCGGGTACGCCGGCCTCTCGTTGCCACCGCCGGCTGTCCTTGCCTTATCGTGACGGTGCGCTTCGAGTTCCGTACG
>CAYOUM010000089.1:2175-6213 GCA_964407185.1 uncultured Methanomassiliicoccales archaeon
CGCGTACCGGTAGTTCAGGCGCGCGACGGTGCGGAAGAAATTTGACCACAGGACCTTCGTCGGGAAGTCCGGCGCGCGGTTGATGAGGTCGAGCACGCGCTCCCGGTAGTACAGGCCGTGCTCCGTGAGGATGAACGGAAGATCACGCTTCATCTTCTCCACGACACCGACGAGGCCCGCGATGCTCGCAATCGCAGAGTGACTCACGTCCGCCTCACCGGGATGAACCGTGAGGACCTTCAGGTACCGGCTGAGGGTTCGCAGAATATTCGCCGCCTCGAGGGCGCTAATGTCTCGGTAGAGCTGATGGCCCGCCAGGAACGACTCGAAGAGATCGAACACGGGCTTGCTCTGGAACGTCTTCTTGAAGTCCCGGTCCTGGAAGTACAGGTGCATTTGATAGAGACTCTCCGCAACCCGCTCGAGCCCGCCACCGCCGTTCACGCTCCCTTCGAGGAAGTCCTCGAAGTGCGGGAGAAAGGAATGCCGGACAAACCGGTCCCGGGTGTGCAACCGACGGCGGAGGAACGATCGGTACGTCTCGCCGTTGAACTCCTCCGGCCGCTCCTCGCCCCAGAGGGGCAGGGTTCGAATCCGCTCGACGTTCCGCGGGAGGCGGTACCGGAGCTCCACATTCGGGTTCGACACAATGCTGACGATTTCAAACCGGATGTCGGAGAGGCCGCGGATTAGGCTGTCCGCCCACGTTGAGACGCCGCCCATGTAGTGCGGATACACTCCGGAGACGAGAAACAACACTTTCACAGGGGAACCGCCACCTCCTCACAGTCCATCGAGGAGGCGCTCGAGCCGAGCGACGTAGTCGTGGAGGACCCGTACTCCTCTCGCCCGCGGCTCGCCGCCGCCCCGCGTCGCTGGCCTCGTCGGCCCCTCTGGCTGCAGGAAGATCTCCGGCACGCGGTCCGCCTGATCCGGGTGGAGGGCCGCGTTCAGGACCGTGTACTTCGCGCGGACCTCGTCGATTTCCTCGGGGCACCGTCCGAGCGCAAAGAACACCCCCGCGCGCTCCAGGGCCCAGAGGGCATCCCGAGGGGATGTCGCGACGGAATCGTCGGCGTGCGCGCGAAACTGTCGAGCCGCGCCCTGATAGCATTGCATCGCGAGGGGTTCCTCGCCCGCCTCTTTCAGGACGAAGCCCGCCATCGCGAGGCTCAACGCGGCGCGCGCCCGTTGGCCCTGAAGAAGCTCGCGCTTCGAGTCCTCAAGGTACCGGGTCGCGGCCTCGGCAAAGTCACCCTGGAGTTGGCGCTGAACGGCCGTGAGCCAGGGATTCGCCTCGTCCGTAATCCGTCGGGCCCAGGACCCGGGCATCTCCTGACGCACGGTAAAGTCCGGCGCCCTCAGGGCGTCCCTCACACGGGCCCACAGTCCCCGGAGCGTCTCCTCCGAGAACGTGTCCTTTGGACCCTTCGCCGTCGCATCGTTGGGCGAGTCCTCTCGCACTACTCCACCGACCCCGCGGAAGACATTGGCGCACTCGGGTAATAACGGTTCTGAACCCCGGTCTCGTGTTTCGCAGTTTGATAACGCCGACGGAATCCCGCGCGATCCGTTGGACCTCGACTCACGTGGGCTCGATCGGTTCCGCAATCACGGCGGCGTGATCGGCCTGATACGGCTCGAGGGGGACCGTCGCGAGGATGTGGAGCTTCGCCCGCCGAAGTTCGGAGGCGACGGCGCGGTAGAGGTTCGACGGCTCCTGCGCAACATCGATGCTCCGGGCCTTGACCATCAGGATCGCGCTACCCTCCCGAGAGAGAAACCGCAGGTTCCGTACGAAGATTGCGACCTGGTCCCGCTGGGCAATGTCCTGGTAGAGAAAATCGACACGCCCGACGGTCTTCTCGTACGACTCGGGCCGCCGGGCGTCCGCGAGGATCGGGAGGAGATTCGGCCGCCGCTCCGCAAGGCCGATGAGTTGTTGAAACGCGCGGCGGGACACTTCAATCGCGAACACGATGCCGTCCGTGCAAAGGTCCGAGAGGTGGCTCACCGTGGTCCCCGTCGCCGCACCGAGATAGAGGACTTCGGATCCTCGCTCGACCGGGAGGATTTTCCAACCTTTCAGGAGAAGCGCCGCAAGCTTGCTGCGGCGGGGATTCCACGCGCGATACTCCACGCCATCGTCGACGACGAGGCGTTCCCCGTACACGGCGATCCCGGGCGCGAGATTCTGCGTGTACAGGGCGCGACCATCTGTGAAGACGTGCGAGACGCCGAGGGCGCGAAGGCGGGACACAGGCGTGGCAACTGGCCATCCCGCTTGAACGTTCCCGCAATGTCACCGACGCCGTGGCCGATGGACACGGCGTGCCCGGCGGGCAGAGGTGTTCGCCCGACGCCCCGCCTTGCGTTTCGGAGGCGGGGAACGAGGTCTGGATTTCGCCTTCCGAGCAACCCGCCGCGTTCTTGCCGCGGCCGCCCGGTGGGCGGGACGCTTCGCGCCGATACGCGCGGGCGTCCTTCGGGGAACGACGGGCGTCGCGCGCTCGAGAAGCGCGGCCTCGTTCAGGAGGATCCGCGGATCCTCCTGCATCCGGCGGGCGGCGCGCAGCTTTCGACGGGCCTCGTCCGTCTTGCCCGTCGCCGCGAGGACGCACGCGATGTTGTTCAGGATGCTGGGATCCCGCTCGGTGAGGGCAGCCGCCTGCTGGAGGGCTTCGAACGCCTCCTTCCATCGTTCAAGTTTCGCGAGGCACACGCCCCGGTTGCCCCATGCGGTCGCGTCCCGGGGATGGTCCGCGAGATGTGCCGCGAGAGCAGTCTCTGCGTCATCGAAGCGATGGGCCTTTATCAGAGCCCGTGCGAGCCCGAGCCGATTTCCCACAAGGTCGCCAATCCGAGCGCACGCAGCGATCACCTCGTCCGATCGCCCGATGGACTCCAGGATCGCGGCGCGTTGGGCCCATGCGCGTACATCGTTCGGCCTCGCTGCGATCGCGACATCCAGCTCCGCGAGCGCCACGTCCGTTGCGCCCCCGCGCGCGAGGGCATGGGCCTTGTGGAGGCGAGCTGCATCGTCCCCCATTTGGATCGCGCGGTCGAAGCACTTCACCGCCTCCTCCAACCTCCCCGCCTTCTCGTAGGCGGTTCCCAGCCCGACCCAAGGAGCGGGGGAATCGAGTCGGATCGTGGATTCCCATAGTCGTATGGCGACGTCCGGCGAGCCTAGGCGGGTGAGCAGCGCCGCCTGCTCCGCCCTTCCCGCGCGCCACACGACCTCCCTTCCGCTCGTGCGGAGGTGATCGAGGATCCGCTGCCGCACCATCCCGCTTCGTCCCTTCGGGTTCAGTCCGAGCGCGAACGCGTGCTCCTTCAGCGCGGGCCAGTCCGCGTGCTCGATCTCGGCGGCGCCTGGCAACGTCATCGCGTCACCTCCTGGCAGCGCGCCTGGATCTCGCATTCCTCGCACCCCGGGTCGCCGAGCTCAAACGTGCCGAAGCACTCGTAGACACCGCGGTACAGGTCGACGAGCTTCCGAAGATCCTTCGCCTTCCGGAGGCTGCGGCGGGCTTCCTTCAAGTCCGAATCGACCTCGAGGGCTCGCTCGAAACACCGGGCCGCGAGGGAACTCTCGAGGAGGGCGAGATGGCTGAGGCCCTTCAGGTACCAGAGCCACGACGTCTCCCGCAGCCGAAGGGCGCGGTCCGCGGCGATCACGGCCTCGCCGTGCTTTCCCTTCCTCTGGTCCGCGAACACCTCGTTCACATAGGCATCGAAGAAGTCCGGATCGAAATGAATGGCGCGCGCGAACGCGGCGAGGGCGCCGTCGACCTTGCCGCGGCGGAGGAGTGTCGCGCCCTTATTGTTCCACGCGGGAGCGTACTCCGGTCGCATCTCGAGGACTTGATCGAAGCACACCTCCGCGGCCGGATACTTCCGAAGCTCGTGAAGCGCGGCGCCCTTGTTGACGAGCGCCTCCACGCCGCGCGGATTGCGCCGGAGGATCTCCTCGTACGCCTCGACCTCCTCCTCGAATCGACCCATCGCATGAAGCACGGAACCGAGAGCCATCCA
>CAYOUM010000090.1:0-6170 GCA_964407185.1 uncultured Methanomassiliicoccales archaeon
CCCCGCGCTCGTAGCTGCGTTCGTCCGATGGAGATCTTCCTTTTCCTAGGGCTCGCGGTTGCCCTTGGGTTCAAGCACAGTTACGACGCGGACCACCTCATCGCCGTTTCCAACCTCCTCACCCGGAGCAAAAGCCTCCGCCGGACGGTCGCGATGAGCGTGAGCTGGGCGCTCGGCCACATGCTCACCGCCTCCGGCATTACGGTCATCCTGTTCGTGTTCCGGGAAGCGTTCCTGTCCCAGTTCCTATCCACATTCGAACTCATCGTCGGAGTCATGCTGATCGCGATTGGAGCCATTGGGCTTGCATGGGAGTTCCGCGTGTTCCAGCGGCTCGGCTTGTTTCACGCGCATCCGCACGAGCATCTTTTGGGCGCCCACGAACATCCACACTTTCATCTCGGGCGGCTCGGCGACCATGGCGTAATGTTCGGAATCGGCGTTGTCCACGGCCTCGCGAGCAACGATGAGCTCCTCATTCTCCTCGTGGCGGCGCTCAGCGTCGCGACCTTGGGGGGACTTCTCCTCGGCGTCGGCGTCTTTAGCCTTGGCGTCGTCCTCGGGATGGTCCTCTTTGGGATCGGCCTCACCTATCCGCTCCTCCGGTGGGGCGATGCGAAAGTGCGTCGAGTGACGACGGCCGTTGCCGCCGTTTTCGGGATTGTCTACGGAGTCCTTTTGTTGGCGGGATTTGAGGGCATCAGTCTGCCAGGATTGTAGGCTCACATCCGCATCCCGTGTCCCGTGATTGTCGTGTCCGACCGCCGAGGGTTTAAGCCACCACGCGCGGTGCGATGTCTCGTGAATTTCCCGGAAGCGATCGAACGCGCGCAGACTCTGCCTGACGTCTTCGAGATCGTGAAGCTCGCGGCAGAGCAGCACATCGGCCGCACGCGCGGAGGGTTGATGCTCGCCCTCGCGGACCTCGGCAACCATCCCCATGGCTTCCTCGGTGCATTTTACGTGATTGCATCGAACGTGATCGTGATGAATAAGGTCCCGTTGATCCGGGTCCGGGACACTCAGCCGCAGTTGTACAAGCACTACGCGTTCCACGTGTTGCTTCACGAGTATCTGCACGCGCTCGGCTACGTGGACGAGGCCCGTTGCCGGCAGCTCGTGTACGACGTAAGCCGCTCGCTGTTTGGTGAGGAGCATCTCGTCACGCAGATTGCGCGGGACGTGACCCGGTTCTTCCCGAGTCTCGTGTATCCAGAGGCGGCGTGGCAGCCCGCGGACCTGAAGTTCGAACTCGTCGCGAACTTCGATCGCGGGAACACGGGTTACATTGCGTAGATCGCGGCTCTGCAAGAATATAATTCCCGCATATCTATAAAAAAGAGGATAAATATCGCCCTCGCGTTCGTACCACGGGGGAGGGGGCACATGGAGGCGGGCTGGGGGAGGAAGGTCCTCGGTGAGGCGATCGGTGCGTTCGCCCTTGTCGTTGTGGGCGCTGGTTCCGTTCTCGCGGCGAGCGCAGCGGGGTCGGACGTGCTGGTGTACGCGACGCTCGGCCATGCGTTCGTCATCGCCGTCATGGCGACCGCGCTCGGGCCGATTTCGGGAGGGCAGATCAGCCCCGCGGTAACCCTCGGCCTCATCGCGGCGCGGCGAATTCCAGCGAGCTTGGGCGTCGCGATTATCATCTTCCAGCTCATCGGGAGCATCATTGGCGGCCTCTTGCTGTCGTGGTTGTACCCCTTGCAAGTTTCGAGCGGCCTCCGGCTCGCGACGCCTGCGGTGAACTTCACCGCAATCACGCCGCTTCAGGCGACTGTCGTCGAGATAGTCATCACATTCTTCCTCGTCTTTGTCGTGTTCGCAACGGCGATTGACGCGCGCGCGGCGGGAAAGTCGCTCGGCGCGTTCCCGATTGGTTTCACGGTCGGAATCGGATGGTTCTTTGGCGGGGCCCTAACGGGCGCCGCGATGAGCCCGGGACGGTGGATCGGTCCCGCGGTTGCGTCTGGCTTCTACGACAACTGGTGGGTCTGTTGGGTCGGGCCCCTGCTCGGCGGTGTCGTTGCCGCGCTCGTGTACGAGTACGCGTTCAGGCCAAGCCGCAATCCGTGATGAGGAGCCCGCAGGTTGTCAAAGCGGCACACATTCACCTCTCCGAATTTCGCTTCATTCTCTCCTTAGGCGAGCCGTAGGCAAACGTTTAAATTGAACCCGACTCTCGGGCCGCCCGAATGATGCAACAGGAGGCGAAGAAGGGCCAAGAGACGCCAAAGCCGGCGTTCAAGGAGCCGCCCCTGAAGTTCCGCGCCGCCCGGTACACGGCGATCGTGAAGGAAGTCTTCGACATCACGCCGAAGTACCCGGAGACGTACCTCATCCGGTTCACGTTCGAGAACCTGCCGCAGGTGTTTGACTATCAAGCCGGTCAGTTCATCTCGGTCTTCGCGGAGAAGGACGGGAAGTCAATATCCCGCCCGTACTCGGTCGCGTCGCCGCCCGAGTCGAAGGAGTACATGGAGCTCGCCATCAAGGTCGTCGAAGGCGGGTTCATGTCGAACTATCTCCACCACGTCGCTCCCGGAACGAAGCTCAAGACGATCGGCCCGCTTGGCCGGTTCATCCTCCTCGAACCGCCGGAGAGAGATATCATGTTCGTCGCGACGGGCACGGGCGTCGCACCGTTCGTGGCGATGCTCGGCCACATCTTCGCGATGGACTACGACGTCGAGCTGCACCTCGTCTTCGGCGTGCGGTACCTGTACGACCTGATCTATCGCGATCTCTTCGAGAGGTGGGCGCGGGAGCACCGGAACCTCCACTTCTATCCGACGATCTCGAGGCCGGAGACACCGGATTGGAACGGCCGCGTGGGCTACGTCCAGAAAATCATCGAGAACGAGATCGTTGAGAAGGAGAATAAGGACGTCTACATCTGCGGGCTCCACGACATGGTGGAACAGGTGAAACTCCTGTGCGAGAACCTGAACTTCCACCTCGTCCGGTTTGAGAAGTGGGACTGAGGCCCGGTCGATCTCGGAAAGTTGACGTTTCGGGTTCAAATCCCACCCGGTCCACTTTTCCATGGAGTGGACCCCAATTGGGATGTGAGGACACGTCCTCGGGTGAAGCTTGACCCGCAGGTGACCCGCGGTGGAATGGTCGCGAATCTAGTGTCAACTCCCATCAGGTCCACCGGTGTCGTTCAGGAGATAGTCCTCTATAGCATGCAATAGAAACCTATAATAGAGACCGCTTTCATTCCCTCGAACATGGTCGCGACGACGATCCAACTCAGCAAAGAAATGAAGAAGACCCTCGAGGGGATGAAGCTGCATCCCCGCGAGAGCTATGAAGAAGTGCTCGAAAGGCTGCTGGAGGATCTCCGCGAGCTGAACGAGCAGACGAAAAAAGAGATTGAGCAGGCCATAAGGGAAATCAAAGCGGGGAAGTACCGGACCCATGACCAGCTGAAGGCCGAGCTGGGCTTTTGATGGTCTTCGAGATCATCTGGTCCGATTCGGCGGCTCGCCAGCTGAAGAAGCTCGACCGAAGCGTTGCCCGCCGAATCTTCGAGAAGGTCGGCGAAATGCGGGAGAACCCGCACCGGTTCGTGCAGAAGCTCGCAAGCTCGCCTTACTATCGGCTGCGGGTCGGCGACTACCGCGTCATCGTCGATATCCAGAAGGCGCTCCTCCGTATTCTCGTCCTGAAAGTAGGACACAGGGAATCGATCTATTGACGACCACCGGAGCGGGGTGAGGATTGCGGTTCAAATCCCACCCGGTCCACTTCAATAAACCCGTTCCAGGCGTCCAACCTGGGTCGGAGCGCGAACTAAGGTCGACGTGCCCAAACCTTAGGTGGAAGGACTAGCCGCGGCCGTGTTTCCGACGCAACTGTTTCGCCGCGATAACCATCGACCGGACTTTCTGGAAAGCGATGGCACGTGGAAATGCGCGGTGCATACCCGGAGCGAACCCGCAGTCTGGGTTCAGCCAGATCCTTCTGGGATCGACGTACTCGGTGATTCTCTCCGCGCGGGCGACAACCTCCGAAGGATTTTCGACCCTCCGGTCTCGTATGTCAATCACCCCCACTCCGATTTCTCTGTCGCGCGGCAGATGCTGGACAAACTTTGCTGGATCTCCGCTGCCGGGGGATGCGTATTCCAAGACATATTGCTGGACCTTTACATCAAGAATTTCCGGCAGGAGCTTTTCGAAGCCCACACCAAAATAGGGTGAGTCCGGGTTTGGCCAACGGTCGAGGTGCATTCCGATCCTCACACCGTCAATCCCCTCGACCGCTCGGTTGATCAAGTCCCTAGCCAGGGAGATTTCGTTTCGGAACCCCCGGTATCTCTGCCCGTGGATGAGTTCCGTGACCTTCCGGTAGCGATCGGGCTCCTCCTCGCTCGCTTCGACCAAGTCGCCGACCATCGGCTCGTCGAGCTGGACGAATGCGGCCCCGGCGTCCCGGAGGCGGACAATCTCCTGCCGGATGATCCTGACGCAGTCTTCCGCCAAATCCTCGGGACGGGGATAACAGGCGCGCGACATCTCAGCATGCCAAGTTTCCCACATCAAGAGATACGGGCTCGGCAGAGTCACCTTGATTGGCCTTTTTGAGAACCGCTTGGCCGCTTCGAACTCGTCCACCGCGATGACAGAATCCCGAACGGAGTCCACGGCGACGGCCCGCCAGTACGTGAGCTGCGCCCCCTGCTGTTTCATGATCGCCAAGGCCTTCGGGTTCAAGGTCGCAACATGCACGAGCTTGAAGCCCGGGATCTTCTGGCCCAAGAAAGCTACAAAGCTCGTCCGGCGCTGCTCGCCGTCGGTAACAACATCGAGGCCCGCAGATTCCTCCTTCCGAATCGTTTCGCGGACAGCAGCGTCTAATCGGTTTTCGAGTTGCGCCTTCGCCAGCTTGCCCTGGTTGAAGTCCTCGAAGGCCTTAATCAAAAGCTTGGATCTAGGAAAGCTCCCGACAACGGATGTCGTAAACGCTTGCTGCGCACGCTGGATCGGCATGGCTGCCCGAATCCCTGGTAAGCTCAAGTATCCCACCCATCGCCGATGAGTGTGGAAGGAGAACCTGGTTGGAATTCGGCCCCGGTGCGAAGCCCTTCACGAAGCAGTCCGACCCCCTTCTGCCCACCTCGCATTTCGTCGAGGCGAGTCCCCACCATAGGCCGAACATAGAAGGGATTACCCGTTCAAATCCCATCCGGTCCACTGTCCATGCGATCGTGTTAGACCAGCGGCTCGCTCTGCGCGCGGTGCGAGGACCCCCATAAACACATTTCTGTACTGTCGCAGGTCACGAATGTCCTCGGCACTCGGAAGTTAGTTTCTTGAAGCGAGAGCGGAATGGCAGAGCAGTGAACGTCGTCCTTAGATCATCGATGGCTCTCACACTCGTGGCCAGCATCTTCCTTGTTGGAGTGCCCTATCTCCTCAGATCATATGGCACAGGTTTACAATCGAATCCTCTTGGGGGTGTCGGGCTCGTCGGAATCGTCCCGATTGCGATGGGGGCAGCGATTCTTGCCTGGTGTGCCTCGACCTTCGCTCTGCGTGGGAAGGGTACGCCCGCACCCTTCGATCCTCCCAAGATGCTAGTGGCGAGTGGATTGTATCGCGTTGTCCGGAACCCGATGTACTGGGGAGCAGAGCTTGTATTGATCGGTGAGGCCGCGGTGTTCGGGTCTCTAACAATCCTCGTCTATGCTGCCGTCCTATGGCTCGTGTTCCATCTCTTCCTAGTCTATTACGAAGAGCCCAACTTGAGGAGAAGATTCGGAGTGTCGTACGAAAGGTATTGTGAAGCCGTCCCCAGATGGGTTCCCCGACTCGTGCGTCCGAAGAGAGCCTGACAAAATCCTGTTGCCCTTCGCCGAGTGCTTGGGTCGAAAGTTAGATATCTCGCCGTGGGTTTGCGGGGCTGGGGGCGGGGGAGCATGGTGGAAGCCATAGACGTGGTCTACATCTCTCTTCGGTGGGTCCACATCTTTGCGGGGATCACATGGATCGGACTTCTGTACTACTTCAACTTCGTCCAGGTCCCAACGTTCAAGGAACTTGACGGGCCGACGAAGAACATCCTCATCCCACGGCTCGTGAAGCGTGCGCTCTTTTGGTTCCGGTGGGCGGCGGTCGTCACCGTCCTCGCGGGCTGGGCGTACTTCTTCACGCGGTATTTCG
>CAYOUM010000091.1:0-6132 GCA_964407185.1 uncultured Methanomassiliicoccales archaeon
CGTGGGGTCAGCCCGCCCCACAACCCGCGCAGCCCACAACGGAGGCGGTACAGACTCCGCCTGGCCCGACGGCCCAGGCCCCCGCTGGCGGCTGGCCCGGCCAAGCACCGCCGCCTCCGGGCGCCGGGTGGCCGCAGCACCAGTGGGATGAGAAGGGCCAACTCGTGCCGCAGGTGCGCTTTTGCTCGAATTGCGGAGGCCAGCTCGTGCAGCGGGGAGATGGCAAACTCGTGTGCGTTCGTTGCGGAGCGGTCTACTAGTCACGACACCCGGACGATCGGCTTGGAGCGTCGCCGAACTCCTAAGTAAATCAAGATGCCCGCAGTCACGAGTACAGCGACGGGCCAGACGTAAAAGTTCCCGGATGCGAAAACGAAGAACCAAGCGTTGAGGGCGAGGACCACACTCGCGACGGTGAGGAGCTTGGGATCGTTCGTTGACCGTGCGTAGAGAACTGCGGCTAGCGCGACCAGAAACGGCATCAGGCCCGTCACGGGAGCGATGACGTCGTACGGGATTTGCAACCTGCTGAGCAGCACGCCGATGCCCACGAGCAGGTAGAGGTTGAACAACGCGAAGTGCCCACGCGCAAGCTGGCCAAAGACCATCGCCCGCCGCGTGTAGGCATCCCGAAGGCGAATGAGCCCGCCTCGACGCCAAGTCCACACGACCCCCACAACGAGCCCCGCTGCGCCGATGCTCACGCCGAGGGCGGCGAGGTAAAGGTCGGACGTCAGGGGCAGTCCGACGGTGACAAAACCAATGTAGAACGCCACGAAGGACGGCGACGCGACCCAGGTGGAGTTCTGGTAAATGCCGAGGATCGCCCCGAAGGCAGTCACCGCGATGAGCGCGGAGAGATGGGCCTCGAGGTTCAAGTAACGTTCCCATCGCGCAAGGAGAAGCACGACCATCGTCTCGATCATTGAGAGGCCGAGAAGGCCGCGGGACAAGTGGACCTTATTGGGGTCCCTCCAAAGAAGGACGGCCCCGACGAGGGTCGCCACGAGACCGCCTCCCGTAACAAGGAGGCGCTGACCGACTGTCAGAAAGGCGATGGAGAGAAAGAAGACAACCACGGCCAGCAGGAGGAGCCCGACCCACAGGAGTCTTCGGCGAACCCAATCTGACACCTGCTCTGACCGCTCGGCGTGCTGACGGGCCCTCAGGACGTCGTACTGCTCCCGCGTAATGATCCCGTCGCGAAGAGCCGAATCAAGGGAGTCTGTTCCCGATTCCTCCACATGGAGTCGAGAGGACTCTGGCAGGATAAGGGTTCCGCAGATTCGTCACTGGACGCCGTCCTGCGTTCACGTGACAAGCTCCCCCAAACGACCGGAGTGGAGGCCATTTCGGATCTCGATCGCAAGGCGTCGGCCCGTGCTCATGGGCCGTCGCCACAACGCGTTCCCATAGGGATGGCCAACGGACATGTGCACGTTCGTCCCGCCGCCGATCCGCGGTGCGACGTCGTAGATATAGAAGTCCTGTTCCGCGTCCACGCAGGTCTGGAGGGTGAAAGGCCCGATGATCCCGGGCGGGTAAAACTCCTGTGTCGCGAGAACGTACCGCTCCGCGAGGTCGAACACTTCGTTCAGGGAGCTCTCCCGCAAGGTCGCGGAGTTGTGGCCGATCACGATGTAACCGGGGATTCGTTGCTTCTCATTCAGGGTGAGCTGCTGGTCGGCGGGCAATCGAACGTGACCGTCGAGGGACGTCTCGAAGCGCCAGTCGATCCCGAGGAGTTCGAGTTTTTCGCCCGCCGTGCCCATGGGCGAGAAGAAGAAATCGAAGTTGAACACGGGCCCGAGGATGTACCGCTCGATCCGCGCCGCGTCGAGGTCCGCCCTCGAGATTACGCCTTGCTTTAGCAGGGCATCGGCCTTCTCACGATACTCCTTCGCGCTCGCCGCCGTGAAGAAACCACGCTCGAGTTTTCTCGTCTTGTGCGGGAGTTTCACAATCACGAGTGCGTCGATGTCGCCAGGATCGTCGATCTTCTCGGGGAACGGAAGCTTCGCCTTCTCGAGGAGCCAATAGTAACTCTTCTTCTCCGTCCGCTCCTCCGTCCGCAGGAGGCTCCGGCTTCCAAACAACGGGACGAGGAACTCGTCCTCGATTTCGTCCACGCTGCAATACGAGGTGAAGGAACGGTTCGGCACGAATATCGTGTTCTTCGACCTCAAGTACCCGATCGCCTTCTTCCCGAGCACGTCCGCGAACTTGTCGAAGACGAGGGCCTCGTCGACGGCCCCGCGAATCAGGCGGCCGTCCGAGTCCCGGACGGAACGGAAGTAGCGGGCGTACGGCGCCTCGCGTCCGCGTTCACACACGGCAATCGTATGAAGCCGCTCCTCCGCCGCGCCGTCGCAGACGTCGAGGGCGGAGTGGGATCCGATGACGCCGACGGAAAGCGCGTCTTCCTTGTAGGTTTCGAGGATTTTCAATACGCGCTCTCGATCAATCATGGCATCGCCGACCTAGTTTGCGCCCCGATGCAAACCCGCCCTTAAGCGTTTTCCGCGGCACCTGGCCGCGGGCGAACGACGGCACATTAATCCACATCGCATCGATGGCGCGGCCGATGCAGGCGAAGCCTGTCAAATGGTGGGGCTGGGGCTTCGACGATCGGTCGACTCCGCTCGAATCGAGACCTGGGCTTCATACGTACCTACGGCAGGCCCTGAGGTTGCGGGACGGCGACCCGCTTGGCGTCCCAAGTCTGGAAAGCCTGGCCTTGTCTCCACCTCAGCTTTCCGAATCCGATCTCGCTTTCTTTCACAAGATCATCGATGAGGAACGACTCTCCTCGGCGCCGATCGAACGTCTCGCCCACGCGATGGGAAAATCATATCGCGATCTCCTTCGCCTTCGTCTCGGCGACATTCCGAAGCTGCCAGACCTCGTCGTGTACCCGGAAACGGAGGAGGAAATCCGGGCCCTCCTCGAGCACTGTTCCGAACGGCGAATTGGGGTCATCCCCTTTGGCGGTGGTACAGGGGTCGTCGGCGGCGTCGAAGTCTCGGACGAGTCCCGCTCGCACGTCACCCTCGATGTCCGGGGGATGCGTCGTGTCCTCGAGGTCGACGCGGTCTCGCTCCTTGCCATGGCGCAAGCGGGGATTCGCGGGCCGCTACTCGAAGAGGCTCTGAACGGGCAGGGTCTCACAGCGGGTCACTTCCCGCAGAGCTTCGAGTTCTCCACTCTAGGCGGCTGGATCGCCGCCCGCGCTGCGGGGGCTCTCTCGAATCGGTACGGCAAGATCGAGGACATCGCGGCGGGAGTTCGCCTCATCGCGCCGACCGGCGTCCTCGACCTCCACGGCCGGCCCCGCCATGCCATGGGCCCGGACCTCCTTTCTCTCGTCGTCGGGTCGGAGGGGACCCTCGGCGTGATTTCGCAAGCGACAATCCGCGTCCACCGCTTCCCGGAATCCCACGCCTTCGATTCCTTCCTGTTTCACACGTTCGACGAGGGACTCGACGCGATCCGTCGCATGGCACAGGACGGGGTGTTGCCCCCGATGACCTACCTGTTCGATGAGGACGAAACGCGCCTCGTGTTTGCGGCGGCCGGCGGCCCAAAGGGGCATGGCGCCCTCAGCGACCTCGGAATTCGCGTTCTCCGGTGGCGGGGGTTTTCCTTCGAACAGGGAAGCCTCCTTCTCCTTGGCTTCGAGGGGACGCGCGGCGTCGTCCGGAGCGCACGGAAGCTTGGTCGCGCGCATTGCGGGGGTGCGGCCTCCGCAGGCCCCTCTCCCGCGATGCGATGGAAGGAGGAGCGATACAATTCCCCGTACCTGCGCGATTCCCTAATCGATCACCGGATCATGGTCGACACCGTGGAAACTGCAACGACGTGGTCGAACCTCGAGCGCCTCCACAAGGCCGCCCGGGAGGCAATCCTCAACGCGATCTGGTCGAGCGGTGTCTTCGGCATCGTCGGCTGCCACGTGTCCCACGTGTACTCGGAGGGCGCTTCGCTCTACTTCACGTGGATGGCGCCCCAGAAACACGGGGAGGAGCTCGTCCAGTTCGACGCGGTGAAGGCGGCCGCGATCCGGGCGTTCCTCGAGACCGGGGGGCATCTGAGCCACCACCATGGAATCGGTATCGAGCACGCGCGGTACCTGCGAGAGGCGATCGGCCCCGAGGCGGTCCGGCTGATTGGAGATTTGAAGCGGACCCTCGACCCGAACGGCGTCATGAACCCAGGAAAGCTTGTTCCGGTGAGCGGGTGACCACGGAGTTCTCCATCCGGACACGGTCTGGGAATCTCGAGGCGATGGCCGCAGCTCCCGTTGACGCCCTCATCATCGGTGGCGGCATCATCGGCGCCTGGACGGCCCTCACTGCCGCGGTGCGAGGATACCGCGTGGCGCTCGTCGAGAAAGGCGACTTCGCGAGCGGTACGAGCGGGAAGACATCCCAGCTGATTCATGGCGGCCTTCGTTATCTGCAGAAGTTCCGCATCGGCCTCGTTCGGCAGGCAGCGCGGGAGCGCGACGTGCTCGTGCGAATGGCACCGCGACTCGTTAAGCCCCTCAGGTTCCTCATTCCCGTGTACCGCGACCGAGGTACGCCGGCCTGGCAGCTCCGGATCGGCCTCTTCGTGTATGATGCCCTCTCCCGGGAGAAGCTCCTGCCGCGGCGCCGGTGGCTCACCGGCGAGGAGACGCGGCGTCTCGAGCCGAACCTTGAGCGTACCGGCCTCGTGCGGGGCGCATTGTACTTCGACGCGGTCACCCATGATGCCCGGTTGGTCCTCCGCATTGTCCAGGCCGCATCCGAGGCCGGCGCCCTGGTCGCGAACTATGCGCGGGCCACGGCCCTGCTCCGCGAAGACGGACAGGTCCGTGGGGCGAGGGTTCTCGACCTCGAGACCGGGGTGGAACGGCTCGTCCGCGCTCGCGCAGTGGTGAACGCGGCCGGAGTGTGGTCCCCCGACTTGCAACACCCGGAGCATCGGCTCTCGCTTCGACCGACGAAGGGGGTCCATGTGCTCGTACGGCGGGACCGGATCGGCCATCGCGGTGCGATTGCCCTGCCCGCCGAGGACCGCCGGATTGTCTTCGCCCTGCCGTGGGGGCACCTGTCCCTCATCGGGACCACGGACACGGATTACCCGGGGGACCGAGAGCGTGTCGGGGCCGACCGGGCGGACGTCGATTACTTGCTCGAAACCGTGAACACCTCGTTCCCGAACGCGCACCTCGGGCCCGACGATGTGATCGGCACGTATGCTGGGCTCCGTCCCCTCGTAAACTCGGGTGAGGCCGAAGAGTCGGACATTTCACGTAGGCACGAGATCATCATGTCGCCGGATGGCCTAATCTCCGCGGCGGGCGGAAAGCTGACGACGGGCCGCGCGATTGCAGAACAGATTCTGGACCAGATCGCCGTCCATGTCCCCAGACCGAACCGAGGCGTGGATACGCGCACGCTCTTACTTGCTCCTTCGGCGCCACAGGAGGCTCTGGACGCTTTGCGGCGAGCGGGGGCGGACGAAGGGGTCGCGGCCCGGCTCGCGGATCTCTCCGCAGCGGATTTCGCCGTGGAACGGAGCACCGGACGACCGGACTTACTTTTGCGAATCCTCGAGCAGATGCCGGTATGTGGGCTCGAGGTTCTCTACAGCGCGAGAGGTGAGATGGTCGTGCACCTCGACGACTTCATGGTGAGGCGGGGACGACTCGCGTACGAGGTTCCAGATGCCGGGCTCGATGTCGTGCCCCTGATTACGGCGCTAACGGGAGACGAGCTGGGCTGGGATGATGAGCGAAGGCGGGCAGAGGTCGCACGGTACCAAGACGTCGTCGCTGTCGCCCGGCGATGGCGGGAAGGAACGGGCCATGGCTGAACCCTCGGTCCTCGGGGTCGCCAATCCTCGGGCGGCGAATGGGCGGGCGGGTCGCTATGCGCGGCGGCTGGAACGCTTCCTTCGAGCCGCGGGCCTCGACTATGCGAATCGCTTCACCCGTGGGCCGAATGACGCGACGCACATCACACAGGATTCAATCAACGCCGGCACAGGGGTCGTCCTCTCCATCGGGGGTGACGGGACGCTCAACGAAGTCGGGAATGGGTTCATGCGCGCCGACGCGCCAGCCCGGCTCAAGGCTGCCCTAGCGAT
>CAYOUM010000092.1:0-6117 GCA_964407185.1 uncultured Methanomassiliicoccales archaeon
TTACCGAGGCCGGCGCGACGGCAAGACGCTCCGCGAGCGCGGTCGTCGTGATCCATCGGCTCGGGCGTCCGGGGACCTCGAGTCCGAACGGATAAAAGGGCCCGCGGAACTGATACTGCGGATCCTCGGAGTCCGGATGGTGGGCGTCGAGGTTCCAGCTCCCATCCCGGTTCCGCATCCGCTCGAGTGTGTCGAGGGCTCTGCGAATCCGGGGATCGTCCCCATAGGCAAGGGATGTGAGGACGTCGATGCCGACGAGCAGGTCGTAGTAGTAATGGACCGGATAGTGGAGTCGGTACCACGGCGCGTACTTCGTCCGTCCCTCGCGGAGGAGACCTCGGTCCAGGTAGAACGCTGCGCCGTGCTCGATGGCCCTGCGGACCGATGCTGAACGGTCGGCGGCCGGCAATGCGGCGAACGCGGCCAAAGCCTCCCAGCAATCCAGGGTGCCGCTGCGGGAACGGAAGCAGTGCCATCCTCCATCTTTTTTCTGATGCCGGACGAGCCAGTCGATGGAAGCTGACGTGCGGGGATCCTTCAGATGGCCGAAGCGGACGAGCATCCGGACGGCATTCCCGGTGAAGCAAACCTCGCTCCCCCGTCCGCCGAGCCCTCCGGACGGGCCCGAGAAACGACGGAGGAACAGGTCCACGGCCTTCGCGACCCGGGGGTGCTGCCCGTGCACGCCGAGGTCGGAGAGGACGAGGAGACGCCAGTTCGTCGCGATGTACTTGGGGCGGTACAACTCGCGGGGCGATGTGCCTGCGGTGTCCCACTGGCCTCCGGGATGCTGGAGACGGAGGATCTGGGCCGCCCAGCCCTTCCTGCCGATCTGCTTGCGAGCGCGGACCACTTCGGGGTCGTTGGCGGGCTTGTCGAGGAGTTCCCGCAGAACCCGATATCGAACGCTCGGATCGGCGTCCTCGCCCAAGAGCCAATTGCGGAGCCTGCGGGGAAGGGCCACGGAACGGGAAACCGCAGGCCCCGTATATAGCCTCGAAACCTGACAAGCTTTTTATCGGAAGAACCGTTCGTCGCCCGTCCCGCCTTAGCTCAGCCTGGAAGAGCGGGTGACTGTAGTCGGTTCCCGCCGATTTCGGCGGTCCCCGCTGACATCATCAGGTCCCCGGTTCAAATCCGGGAGGCGGGACTCCCTTACCGCCATCGACGAGTCGGGGGAGTCGCTGACATCTTGTCGAGCTGCGATACATGTGGGTTGTCACAGGCGTTACTCCAGCACCTCGAAAGACTCCTCGAGGAGTTTCCCGCCCGTGGGCTTCACGGTCGCGTACTGCGCGACCTCCGCGAAGAAAGACATCGGATCCAAACAGGACTCTGGCGAAAGGACCCCCGGGTGCGAATCTCGCCTCGGAGGGTTTTCGACGCGGCGGTCGCCAATGGCCTCACAGTCGTTTGCAGAGAGCCACTCCAGCACTTGTAGCGGACGCGTCGGTCCTCCTTCGTACCGACCGCTTCCGCCCATGTGAGCCATCTCGATTCATAGCCCGTCGGACCGGTCAGCCACCGGTCCGACTCGGCCACCGCTCTTTCGTAGAACGAGATGGCAGCTGCCGACTCGTCGAGCTCCCCCCCACTAGGTCACCGGTAGGCCCCCTGATAAGCGTTTCCGAACTGCCTCGCAAAGCCATGGGGAACCACCTGTTTCTGGCATGGGCATCGGCGCTCCCTCGACAAGAGCTCTTTCGATCGCTCCCTTCATCTGCCCCGACATCAAAGAACCGTTGCCGGCGGATATTTGCGAAGTAGGCGGGATCCCCTTTCTCGTTTCCTCGGGGTCCATCCCACTAAGGAAAGATTACGACCCCTTCCCGTGCTGCCTCGCCGACAGTCGACACTTGCTTCGAGCGTTTGCGATATTCCTCCGGCGTGAGGCAGATTGGTTCGAGATCGACGGGAAGATCCCAGCGGCGGATTGCGAGGTGTGCCCTCTCTACCCAGGGGACGCTGCGAAATCGTTCCGCAACAATCAGCAGGTCGTAGTCGCTCGTCGGGCGGTGGGTCCCGCGAGCTCGGCTTCCGAAGAGCACGACCCGCTCTGGCCGTAGTGAGCGCACAACTCGTTCGAGGAAACGACAGAATGGCGGGCTCATCGTAGCCGATTTCGACACCACTCCATCACCCTCTTCGTGCCTCGCAGAAACCGGGGGACAAACGCCCGTTGTACAACTCCGAGGTTACAGCACCCGCCGCATCGGGATATCGCGTGATCATATAGTGGGGCGTGAGTTCCGCGAGGAAGTCCCGCATCGACCGATCGACGCCGGCCAACCGGCCGAGTTGCACAAGATTGTGAATCTTCGGTGGCATTTGGGACGTTCGGTGTAGCAGCCAAGCCTTGAGGGCCTTCTGCGCGGCTTGCTCGCAATAGAAGACGGAAACCTCGTAATCGCGGTTCGCATGGTTGCGCTCCGCGATCCGAAAGTCGCGCTTGGCCTGAGACCACCAGAGCTTCGTTTCCGGTCTTAGCGCCATGCTCCACCGCCAAGGCGCTTCATGCCCGCGGCATGGCACCCGATCTCTAAAAAAGACTCGGTCCGGAGGCGATGCCATGCGACCGCCTGCCGAGAAGCGGTTCCACCCAAGAACACGGTCGACTGACTTATGTCCCCGAGGACAACGCCGCCCGGGCCAGGCAAGGTTTGCGGAGCAGGCGGGATTCCTCCACTCCGGCCGCACGTGAGGACTTAGGCGGGGAGCGGCTTTCCGCAGGTCGCGCAGAACTTTGCATCCAAGGCGACGGCGCGACCGCAGTTCGTGCAGAACCGCGCGACGGCCGGGGCCGGCGGTGATACGCCCGGAGGGTACGCCATCGGAGGCTGCAGGACCTCGCCGAGTTTTCCATACGCGAGGAGGAAGAAGATGCCGCCAATGAGGAACGCAATGAAGATGCCAAAGACGCCCAGGATGAGGCTTGGACTGCGCGCGTCGGCGTAGCGGCCCTGCTCGATGAGCTGCATCGTCGCCCACGACCACCAGGCGAACCCCACGCTCACTGCGGCAAAGACCCCGAAGGGGAAGATCACCGGGAAAACGACAAACGACATTTGCGGGACCGCCCCGAACCAGAACGGCATGGAGGCGAGGAAGGCAAGCAGCGCGATGCCCCATCCGATTGCCCCGAGCAGGTAGAAGACGAAGCCGACGAGGGCGTACGATCGGGCCGTACTCGCTGCGAGTTGCGCTGGATAGGCCATCTCCCCTCCTCCCGCCAAACCTTGGATTCCGAACATGCATCGTCCTGTTAAACTTCTGTCCTTACGCAACAGACTCCGCTCAGGGTACCGAGCGGCACGCCGGCCTACGCAATCTTCATGAGGCGACGTCGCCTCAACGCAAACGTGAACCCACCAGAGTCGAGCGCGATTCGGCGCATCGACGAAATCCTTCCCGCGCGGGAGACGATCGAAGGCGCGGGCGTTCATCTGAGGCGGGCGTTTGGACATCGCGAGGTGCCTCGGCTTGACCCGTTCCTCCTTCTCGACGACTTTCGTTCGGAGAATCCGGCCGAATACATGCCGGGGTTTCCCTGGCACCCCCACCGCGGGATGGAGACCGTGACGTACATGCTCGATGGGTTTGTGGAACACGAGGACAGCATCGGGAACCGCGGCGTCGTCAGCAAGGGGGACGTTCAGTGGATGACGTCCGGTAGTGGAATCATCCATCAGGAGATGCCGAAACCGCGCGATGGAGCCATGGGCGGCTTCCAGCTCTGGGTGAACCTACCGTCCTCGAACAAGATGATGACCCCCCGATACCAGGAGGTGAAGCGGGCGAGCATCCCTGAGGTTCAGCCTGCAAAGGGCGTAGCCGTACGGGTCGTCTCCGGAACCGTGGGCGGGGTCCACGGGCCGGTCCGGGACATCGTCGTCGAGCCCGAGTATCTGGATGTCCGATTATCCCCGCACGCGGTTCTCGACCACCCCATCGAGAGGGGGCACACCGTCCTTGCCTACGTCCTCCAAGGGAAGGGGAGGTTCGATGAGGAGAGCGGAGAGGTCATCGATTCCGAGAGCCTCGTACGGTTCCAGGACGGAAATCGCGTCCGGATCGAAGCCCACACAGAACCCCTCCGATTCCTGTTGATCTCCGGAAAGCCAATTCGGGAGCCAGTGGCGTGGTGGGGGCCCATCGTGATGAACACCCGCAGGGAACTCGAAGTGGCGATCGAGGAGTATCAGGACGGGACTTTCATCAAACATCGAGCACAGAGCGGACCGAGTGACGGTCGATAGATAGTCGCGTCTCCACGGGTGTATCTCACGATCGATCGACGTCGTCGCCTTCCAGAGGATACCCGGCCGCCTCCCACTCCAGGAGTCCACCCGCGAACCGTCGGACCTTCGTGAAACCCGCCTCTCTCAGCTTCCGATACCCGACGATGCTTGCGTAGCAATTCGGATCGGAGCAGTACACGACGATTTCATCCCTGAGATTCAACAGGCGCTTGGCCTGCTCGAGATTTGACACGTTCACGGACCCGGGAATCCGCTTGGACCGGAACGCGAATTCGCTGAGCATGTTGACGAGCGTGAACCTGTCACCGCGCTCAATTTTCTGCTTGAGTTCCTCACGACCAATCAGGTCCGTCTCGAGTTCCCCCTGCCTTCAACTACCTCGGATGCGGGATGGGTCTTTTATCTTTGTTCCTGGACTCACTAAGGGGGCTTGAGAAGCGGGCAGTTTCATCCTCGGCCTCAGAACGCCAAACTACCCATGGAACAGACCCTAGTCAATCTCACCCTGCTCAACCATTGGATCCCGAAGGAAATCCGCAAGCGCTCGATCAAATTCCGCCGTGCTCGCGGGTGAAACCCCGGGCTCGGCCCTCGCGGCGGGAGCGGGAACGCGGGCGCGGGCCTCCTCCAGCCGCGTCAGTCTTTCTGCGCGGAACACAAGGAGAGCCGACGTCAATGCGGCGACGAGGATGACGAGGAAGAGGAGGCTCGTGACGAGAGCGGCCTCCCCCGGTGGAATGACGCCGACCTCGATCGCAAACAGGATGAGAACCGTATCGGTCATTCCCCTTGCGACCGTCGCGCGGAGGATTCGCCGGTCACGGACGGGAAAACTCCACACCCTCTGCAAAACTGTAGAAGACGGCCAACGGGACGCGTAGAACACCGCCGTAAACGCGATTGCGCCAAGTATCGCCGCAAGGGCGATCCCCGTTAGATTGACCCGTATGCCGAGATACAAGAAGAAGAACGTCCGTAGGAGGAAGACAAGCTCAGTGTGAAACTCCTGGAGGCCGCGGGAGCCGGGCGCCGCCTCCACGTTCTTCTGCGGAGAGAGTGCATGGTGATGCCCGAGGACCAGACCGAACACGAACGCGGCGATCCCTCCGTTGCCCCCGAAGACACCCTCGCCCACGGCATACAATAGGACCGCAAGGGCCACGGAGCTCATGAACGCAAACCGTCGCGGTCGGTTCCCGCCGACAAGAAGAACCCATACCCGTCCTACGAGGTACGCGACGAAAACCGCACCACCGACCTGGAACAGGTACGCAACCCAAGCCGAGGCGTCGGACGCGGCTCCAGGGTTCAGCGCAAAAGGAATCAGGAGGAGCACAAGGACCGCGGCGACCACGTTTCCGAGCACGCCCTCGACCACGATCGTGAAACGCGTCTTGTTCGTGACCCGACGCTGTGCGAGCAGACTCATGTCGATCGACGCGCTCGGCCCAATGAAGGCCAGGCCGATGATCAAGGCGGTCGTCGAGGACAACCCAAGGAGGGCCGTCCCCACGTACCAAACCCCGGCGAGGGAAAGGGCCATCGCGACACCGGTGTGGAGCGCAACGAGCCCCCACGCTTTCTTCATCCCCCTCACGTGCAGGATGAGGCCGCCTTCGAAAAGGATGAACGCGATGGCGACGTTCGTGAGGTAGGGCGCGATCGTGGCTAACGAGACGCGTGGGTCGAATGGAAGGGGAATCAACCCCGATCCGACGACAAGCCCGATGGACATGAGAATGAAGTAGTCCGGAAATCGGAACCGGTCGAAGACCTGCGCGGCGATGAAGCCGACGAGGACCAACCCTGCACCCGCGAGAAGGGTTAACCAGATTTCCGCCATCGGAACTCAGTCGGC
>CAYOUM010000093.1:0-1661 GCA_964407185.1 uncultured Methanomassiliicoccales archaeon
CAGGATCCAGCGTGGCAGGAGTATCGGCCTGGCCACTACGCGGCGTGCCACTTTGGGAGCGACTTCCCCTAATGGAACCCCTTCTCGAAGTTTCGGAACTGACGCAGCACTTTCCGGTCAAGCTGCCCATCATCCAGCGGCTCGTCTCCCGGGAACGACACGTCGTTCACGCGGTCGACGCGGTCTCTTTTGCCCTTCAACGCGGTGAGATCTTCGGTGTCGTAGGCGAGAGCGGGTGTGGAAAGACAACGCTGGGACGCACGGTCCTCAGACTGCAGGAGCCCACGTCGGGAGCAATCGGGTTCGAGGGCCTCGACATCACCCACCTGAAGGAGCAGGACCTGCGACCGTTCCGGCGACAGATGCAGATCATCTTCCAAGACCCGCACGCCGCACTGAACCCAGCGATGACGATCGGACACAGCATCATGGATCCACTCCTCATCCATGGGGAGGCGAACGAGGAGGACGCAACGAAAGCGGTTCTCCACATCATGACGGAGGTCGGTCTCTCGCCGGCCGAGGAGCTCTTCAAGAAGTATCCCGCAGACATGAGCGGTGGCCAGAAACAGAGGGCCGTGATTGCACGCGCAGTGATTCTAAAGCCGAAGCTGATCGTTGCGGACGAACCCGTCGCAATGCTCGACATGTCGATCCGCGCCAGGATCCTCGAATTGATGCTCGAACTGAAGGAGAAGTACGGCCTCACCTACCTCTTCATCACCCACGACCTCGCTACCGCGAAGTTCATCTGCGATCGGATTGCCATCATGTACCTCGGCAAGTTCGTGGAGGTAGGGGACGCGAAAGCGATCTACCGAGAACCGAAGCATCCCTATACCACTGCCCTTTTGGGAGCGGTTCCGATTCCGGATCCGGATCGACGACGGTTCAAGACGCTCCCGTCGGGCGAGGTTCCTGACGCAATCTACCCGCCTCTCGGATGCCGCTTCCATCCGAGATGCCCTGTGGCGACCCCTACCTGCGGATGGGAGGCCCGCGACGTCATCGACCTGCTCGAGCGCCGCGCCCTCCAGCCGGACACCGCTGCGATCGACGAACAGCACTTCGGGCCCATTTCGCGTCTCCGGGCGGAGGGTCTTCAGCTCCGAATTCCCACGGGGAAGCGCGGGATCGATAGAGTCCGAGCGCATGTGGAAAAGCTCCGCAGCCAGGCACCTCCACCGATGGCGGGTGCCGTCGCCCGCACCTTGGTTGAGGGCACCGACGTCCTCGTGGAATTTCAGCCATCCCAGGACCCAGGCCTGCGGGCAGTGGATGGCCGTGAAGTGCGGTGCGTGCTCTATTGATTTCGCAAACTCTTATGTGGGCTTACATCCTGCGCCGCCGCGATGGATTTGTCCGCATTCGCCTCTCACCATCCCGAGATGTGCGATCGGGGAAAGCTCCTCGCCCTCGGGGTTTCCGAAGCGCCCTCCGACGCGCGGCCGCTTCCCCTCACACCGGAGTCCCTCGAAGCATTCACGGTCTCCGCACCGAAGGACCCGGATGCACTCGGCGCGATGGTGAAGCACGGCCCAGAGGCGCTCGTAGCGGCTTCGGAGCGCCTCGGCCGCCGCGAGCTCGTCGTCCATCTCATCGAGTCCGCGCCCCGCCATGGCGGCCAGGTCGGCCAGGTCTACAGCCACGTTCTCGACCGC
>CAYOUM010000093.1:1671-6107 GCA_964407185.1 uncultured Methanomassiliicoccales archaeon
AACGTACCTCCGCGAGGGCGGGCTGCGGTCCTTGAAGGAGGAGTATCACCGAATCATCTGGCGGGATCTCGGAAAGTATGCGGACAAGGACATCGCCGATGTCGCCGAGCGGATTGAGTACTCGCTTGTGCTGGACTACCTCCTGACGCACGCGCGGTTCCATCACCTCGTCGACCTCATTGCCGCAGAGCGCGAAATCGCGGATGGGAGAGCTCGATACATCCCGTATCTCCAGTGGCGGGAGGCGACCGCTAGGAGACCGCCCTCCACGCCGCAGGAGTTCGTAAACCTCGAGGAAGCGATTGCGAACTTCGAGGCGTTCAAGAACTTCATCAATCCGGGATATTGCGAAAGCATCGCGCGCCTCGTCCAAGGGCGCCTCGACGAACGGAACGTCCAGGAGTGGCAGGCGTTCTTCATCGGCGGGCGATGGGGCACGGAACTTGCCGCATCGCTCTCCCGCCAACCTCCAGGCTTCCGCGACTTCACGAAGCTTCTGAACCGGACGACGAGCGTCGGGGCCACCAGCTATGTGCGCGTGAAGTACAGCTACAACAAGGACGCCTACGATTCGGCCCTCAAGTCGCTCTCCCTGCGAATCGATGGCACTGAACCGACAAGCGACCTGAGCGCGGTGCCAAATTACTTCGCCGTCGAACCGCCAGAGGTCCCGGTGTTCCTCACTCGATGAGCTTGTCGCCCCGGGGACAGGACTTTCTGTTGCGCGGCGTATCGCACGACAGCGACCACCTGTTCACTGGGCGTGTGAGAGATCCTAGCCCATACCGCGGGAAAGCTTGACATGTCCGCGACGATTGGGGTCGGGCGCCAACGATGGGCGAATGGGAGATACGGAGGGCGTCCCTTGCAGACCGGGAGGCGGTTGTCACCCTGTGCCGGGCGGCAGAGGGTCCTGAGGACTACGTCCTCGAGTTCCTCGACGACATGATCCTCCGTGGCGTGTTCCTCGTCGCGCTTGACGGCAACCGCATCATTGGGGCGGTGAGTTATCGCGAGGCGATCGATCGGTCCGCGTGGCTCGCGGCGGCCCGGACCCATCCCGAATACCGGAGGCAGCGTGTGGCCTCCGAGCTCATCGAGAGTCTCGCCGGACTCGCGCGGAGGAGCGGAATCCATACGCTGCGACTGTGGTCGTCGGCCTCCAATTCAGGTGGCGTCGCATCCGCGCGGGCGTGCGGGTTCAAGGAAGTCTCGCGGTTTGCACGGATGACCTGTCCCTCGATGCGAGGCGGGCTCCGTCCGCCTTCAATCTCCTTTTCGACCGAGCTCGGCGAGCGGATTCGGGATTCCGATCTATTGCGCCGCGGAAAGGGGTACATTCCGTACGACTGGTACTTTGTCAAGTTCACGGCCGGCAATGTCCACCTGATGGCCAATGCCGGCGCACTTTTCGCGATCGACAGCGGGATCGCATGTTTCTCTACTCCAGGGGAATTGGCCCTCGAGTTCGGACTCGTCGAGGGTAGCCCCGTCCCCCTTCTCCGCGGGATTGCCCGTGCGGCCGGCGCGATGGGATGCAAGAAGGCCGCAGGGTTTCTGCCCCAGGATTCCGCCCTCATCTCCGGAGCCCAGAAACTGGGCTATGTCCCCGGGACATGGGGCAGGCACGCGATTCTATTCGAACGACCCATTCCGGCCGGCCCCACATCGTACCGGAAGCGGCGGACATTCGCAGAAATCGCTGCCGGAAAACGCGAAGGGTACCCAGCCCCCGCCGATCTCGCGGGCCATGAAAGCCACGCCGGCCCGCATGAGGACCGCTGGATTCCGTGATCAGCGAATCCGCTCGAGCTGGAAGGCCCCCAGCAGGAGCGTCTTGTTCGAGTGCTTGTATGGCACCCACTCGCGCGTCTGAACCTCGCCCAGGCCGACCACCTGGAGGGTCGTCTTCTGCTTTTCCGACCGGAAGTGGAGTGCGCCGTCCATCTGGTGCTCAAGCGCCTCGACTTGCTGGTCCGTGTGCATCCCTCGTTCGAGCGCATACATCGCGACCGCCTTCGTCTGCCGAAGTCGGTTCACGAGCTGCTGCACGAAGGCCAGCGCCGCGTTCTGGTCCGGGATCGCGATGCAGGACGAGAGGGAGAGGAACGCGAGGCGGAAGTACGGATACTTCTCCTTGAACGTCTCGTCGAGATCGTTGAAGATCTTCAGGATGCTCGCAAAGTCCGATGGCCCGTTCACTCGCCAGACGTTCTTGGCGCGGACCGGCTTTCCCGGGGAGCCCGTCGTGGCGGAGCAGTCAATCCAATGCACGAGCCCAAGCTGTTCGTATTCCATCAACGTCGGCAGGATCGGTGCCATTTCCTTCGCAATCTCGCTCGGCGGTCTGGAGGTCGTCACGAGAATCGAGGGAATCCCTTTCTTCAGCCCCTCCGCGATGAAATTGAGGATCACCACTTCCTTGCCGACGAAGGCGGGCCCGACCGCGAGGACGTTCGAGTTGAACGGAATCCCACCATAGAGGAGGTCGTCAAGCCGGGGTGTCCCCGACTTCACCCGCTCCTTCTTTTCCTCGACGGTGACCTCGACGGCGCCCTCCGTGACTCCAGCCTCGACCTGCGCGCGAAGCGCCTTCCCCTTTGCGTCTAGCTCCTTCTCTGTCTGGTACTTCACGCGACGAATTTCCTCTTCCTTCTGACGGAGCCGCTCTTCCCACTGTGCGAGGTACGCGTCCCGATCCGTGTCCTTCAGACCTGGTGTCGCGGCGGCGGCACGCGCCTCGCGGGCCTTTTCCTCCATCTCGAGCGCCTGGAGCGACAGCTCCTGCTCCCGGCCCTCGAGTTCCTTCTTTTGCTGAAGGAGCTTCCGGTTCTCCGCGCTTAACCGTTCGATCTCCCGCTTGAGGTTCTCGTGCATCTCATCGAGTTTTCGCTGCCGGGAGTCAAGCGCGCCCTGCCTGCGGTCGAGCTCGTCCTGGCTGCTCGTGGCGGTCGCCTGTTGGACCTTCGTGTCCTTGAGGAGCGTCACGAACTGCGACTCCTTCTGTTGAATCCGAGCGGTCGCGTCGCGGAGTGTCCCGCGCACCTGCTCGATCTCGGACCTCTCCCGCTGCATCGCCGCCTCTGCGTCGGAAACGCGCTTTTCTCGTGCGAGGAGCTCCTTCTCCTTCCCCTCGAAGTGCCTCCGGTCCTCCGACACGCGTTTCTCGACTGCAGTCGCGGCTTCGTATCGCTCTTTGAGCTGGTCCTCGAACGTCTTCAGCTCGACCTCGAGTGTACCGAGTTCCTTCTCCTTCGCGAGGACTTTGCTTTCCCAGTCCTTGATTTCCCGGACCCGCTCCGCGTCCTTCGTGGACTTCATCGCCTCGCCCTTTTCCACCTTGAGCTTTACCTCGCTGTCCTTCAGTTGAACCGACTTCTCCTTTTGCAGGACTTCCTTGAGACGTGCGGAGAGCGTCGCGTCCTCTTTCTTCAGCTTCTCCTCGAGCTCGTTGGCGGCCTTTGACCGGGCGTCCGTCTGTCGTTGCGCGGCCGCAACCTCGATCTGGAGTCGCTTGAGCTCCTTATCCCGCTCCGCGAGCGCGCTCTCCCGAGCCGCAAACTCCTTGCGGGCCTTGTCGAGACTCGCCTCCAATGCGCTCGCGTCACTTTCCTTCAGCTTCACGTGCTCAAACCGGGTGTCGATCTCCGCCTTCACCCGTGTGACCTTCTTGTCAGACTCGCGAAGCTCCTTCTCGCGTTGCTCAAGTTGAGCCTGAAGTGCCTTTAACTCCGACGTGTGTACAGCGACCCGCTCGAGCTCTTCCTCAAGTTCCCGCCGGTCCGCTTCCAGGATCGCCTCCTTCTCGTCGAGGCCGTTCTGGCGGAATACGAGCGCTTTCTGCAGATCGCTGTTCGACTTCTGGAGTTGCGTGACCTTCGCGTCGCTTGCGAACAGAATTTCCCGTTCCGCCGCCGATGTCGACGACGCAATGATATGGAGCTCGGAACCGGCGATCAAGGCGGCGAGGGCCATGATGAAGTAGAAGAACA
The DNA here is from genome assembly GCA_964407185.1 of uncultured Methanomassiliicoccales archaeon. Lineage (GTDB taxonomy): Archaea > Thermoplasmatota > Thermoplasmata > RBG-16-68-12 > RBG-16-68-12 > EA-19. The sequence continues at coordinate 5,664 of CAYOUM010000093.1, forward strand.
TCGCGAGGAGCCGGGCCTGGCTCGCGGCAGGGTTCACGGCCGGGTCGATCGTCAGCAACGCACCGATGTTCAGGAACGAGAACAGAAGCATCATGCCCGGAATCGAACTCGCGGCAGCGACACTGATCACCTTTCGGGGCCCCCATCCCCGCCACGTATCCGCCATCGAGATCAGGCCAAGGGTGATCGTCGACACGGAAAATGGGTACATCAGCCACTGCAGCTCGGGGAGGCCGAGGCCGAGAACTGGGATGAGCGTGAAGATGATCGCGACCATGCCGAGAATGGAGAGCACGAGGGTCGCGACGGTGAGGACGAAATGCCTCGAGTTCCGGTATCCCTTGTACGGGATCCACTTTCTGGCTAGTCCATCGGCACCAATCGTGGCCCCCCCAAGGAGGGGCATCAGCCAGAGGAGCGCGTGGAGGTAATTCGCGGGAAACA
>CAYOUM010000094.1:0-6100 GCA_964407185.1 uncultured Methanomassiliicoccales archaeon
CCGAACAGCCGATCGTATCGGGTGTGACTGCCGATCCACACGACGCGAACCTGCGTGCCGGCGAGTGGGGCGGTCGCCACGGTATAGAGCGCGCGCCAACCCTTGGGCAACTCGAGCCGGAACAGGTTGGGCAGGTTCCGGAACTGCTGTGGCACGAGCCGCTTGGGGATCCGGTCTCCGAGGAACGGCCGCTGCCGGAGCCGAGTCGCGGACTCTCGGAGCTTCCCGCGTTGCGCCTCGCCCGCCGCGCGAAACTCCCGCTCGTTAACAACGACCTCGATGTCCGGCACCGATTCATCCCTCGCGAGAGACGGTTACAGCTTGCGAAGGCCACGGCGGGACCAGAAGCGCGGGTCCTCGTGTAGGGTCCACATGACCCCGCGGGTCGGGTCCTCGGTGACGAGGTGGAAGCGCTTCAGCTCTTCCACGCACGCCCGCACGGTCGCGTGCCGGACGCTCTTCGCGCGCATCCTTCGCTTGATCTCCGCGAGTCGGAGAGGTCCCTCGTCGCGGGCGGCTGCGCGGCGGAGGATTTCCTCCACTTCGTGGACCGTTGCCAGTCGAGGGCTCGGCGCCTGGGTGGACCGGGGTGGAAGGATTCCGGCCATCCTTATCGAATGACGAATATGTCATACGACGTATATGTATGTTCCCTATCCTCGACGGCGATTGTCCGGTTCTCGAGGGCGTTAACGTCAGAGTCGGAGCGCCGGGCGCGGACGCTCACTCACATTAATGCCGCCCATGTACGCGGAAGGGCCTTTGGCACGCCGACGCTCCCATGTTCGCTGAAGGTCATGGAGGATCGCGACCATGACATAGAGGCGGAGGGACTTCGGTGCCGAGATGAATCGCGTTCGAGTCCCCGCTCAGTCGCTTCATTCGAGTTCACGAAGGAATGTATCATAGAGTTCCCCCGAGAGATGGAACCCAGCCCGAGTGAGACGCGCAACGATGTCGCGCGCCCGGGTCCCGGAGAGCAGGTGGTTCCGAACGCCCTCGAGGAGGAGGCCGAGGACGCCGACGTACTCGCGTCCTTCCGCCTCGGCCGCGGTTCGCGCGGGCACCTCATCGAGGACAAGGCGGTCCCGGACCGGTGTGAGGAGGAGGGACCCCTCGCCGCGCCCAAGCCCGAGGGACAGCCATCGTCGAACGTTTCCCTTCACTATGACGACGTCGATCCAATCGCCACGCGCCTCTCGCAGGGCCCGGGACTCCCGCCCCGTAAAGACCTCCTCCTCGACCTCACGTGTGATTGCGATTCGGCCGAGGAGATCCCGCAAGACGCGGACCTCCCCCGCGTTGTCGAGCGCGATGAGGGTCGAGGCGTCGACCCAGGTCCGCATCGGGTCAGCCCTTCAGCCACTTCGCGGCCCTCTCCCGGTCTTGCTTGAGTTCCTCGACGGAATACCGGAAGAACGGGATCCCGCGCGCCGAGGCAATCGCCGCCATTTCGTGCAGGGTGACCCCCGCGTACAGCGCGGCACGGCTCAGGCTGAACTCCAGGTTCAGGTACCGGTTCAGCGCCTTCTCCGTCCGCAGCTTTCGAAGGCCCTCGCGGAGCGCGCTCCTGGCGATTTCGGAGCGGGACAGACGCATGTCCTCGGCGAGGTCGTCGAGTTCCCCGATCTCGTCCTCGTCCACACGGACCTGGAGATTCTTCATATGACGATGTAATGAAACGTCATGAACTTAACCCTATCGGTCTTCTTCTCGGAGAGGGCAGAAGGTGACAATACCGGGCTAGCGGCGGGCGCGCCGCTTCCCCCGTCGTGCCGTCGCCTTCTTCGGACGCCCGCCGATCGCATCGAGGCCGCCCATGTACGGCCGCAGCACCCTTGGGACGACGACGGTCCCGTCGTTCCTCTGGAAGTTCTCCAGGATCGCGACCATCGCGCGGCTCGTCGCGACGAGCGTGTTGTTCAGCGTGTGAACGAGGAACTTCTCCCCGCCCGCCTTCCCCGCGCGGATGTTCAGCCGGCGGGCCTGGTAGTCCGTGCAATTCGAGTTCGACCCGACTTCGCGGTACGCCCGCTGGCGGGGGAACCACGCCTCGAGGTCGTACGTCTTTGCCCCTACGCGGCCCGTCTCGCCGGAGCACAGCGTGACGACGCGGTACGGGATGCCAATCGCCTTGTAGAACGCTTCCGCGTTCCCCTGCAGCTCCTCGAAGATCGTCCAGCTATCCTCGGGCCGGCAGAACACGAACTGCTCAACCTTGTTGAACTGGTGCATCCGGAACAGGCCCTTCGTGTCGACCCCATGGGCGCCGATCTCCTTTCGGAAGTTTGTCGAGACCCCGGCGAACTTCAGGGGCAACCGAGTTGCGTCGAGGATTTCGTCCATGAACATCGCGCCGATCGGATGCTCCGCGGTCGCGATGAGGTACAGGTCCTCACCTTCGACCTTGTACATCACGTCCTCGAACGCGGTGAGGTCGACCATCCCTTCGTACGCGCCCCTGCGGAGGGCCAGGGGCGGGAACAGGGCCGTGAAGCCCCGCTCGATGAGGAAGTCGAACCCGAACCGGAGGAGCGCCTGGTCGAGGCGCGCGAGGTCTCCGAGGAGGTACACGAACCCCGCACCCGCGACCTTGCGGCCGCGCTCAAAGTCCGCGATGCCCAGGGTCTCCGCGAGTGCGCCGTGCGGCTTCAGCTCGAAGTCCGGGACCTTCGGTTCGCCCCACCGCCGGACCTCGACGTTGTCCGCCTCCGTCCCGCCCGTAGGCACGGTTTCGTGCAGGAGATTCGGAAGGCGAAGCATCGCGTCCCGGAGGTCCTGACGCACCACATCGACGCGGTCCCCAAGGGACTTGATTTTCCCCGGGAGCTCGGTGGCTTCCCGAATCTTTTCGCTCGCGTCCTCCCCCGACTTCTTCAGCATACGAATCTCGTCAGTGATTACGTTCCGTCGATGCCGAAGGCGATCGAGCTCCTGTTGGGCCTCGCGCCACTCCTTGTCCCACCGGACTGCGTTCGCGAGGACGGGGATCCGTGCAACGTCTCCGCGCTTCTCGAGGTTATCGCGGATTACTTGAGGAGTCTTCCGGAGGATCTCCGGGTCGAGCATGCCGCGGGCCTCATGCGGGCGTCGCTATTTGACGGTTCTTGAGTTGCCGATCGAGGACCGCCTATCCTCGCGAGACAGTCGAGAGAGCTCTCGCTGGGCGCTCACATTTGCCCCGTCAGACGCGGAGAAACGATTTTGCGGAGGGCTTCCATCCCACGCCGATGGTGCGTCTCGGGGACATTGCAGGCCGGGTCGCCACGCTGTCGAAAACTCTTGGCGACCCCCCGCGGATGGCGAAAGGGGCCGTGGCGATGATCCTACGGGGAACTCGAGGCCCGGTCGATGTCCTCCTCATCGAACGCGCGGAGCGGGAAGGGGATCCGTGGTCCGGCCAGATCGCGTTCCCTGGGGGCCGTCGGGAGCGGGCGGACCGAACCCTCCTCCACACCGCGCGGCGGGAGACGAAGGAGGAGGTCGGGGTGTCGCTGTCCGCGAACGCCCGCCTCGTCGGCTGGCTTCCCCTTCGACATCCAGCGAACCGCGTGGACTGGACCGTCGTGCCGTATGTGTTCGCATTGAAGCGTCCCATCGCACCGAAGTCGACGCCCGAGGTCGCCCGCGCGCTGTGGGCCCGCCTCGAGGCACTGCCCGCCACGTTGCACAAAGCGATGATCGAGTTCCCGGAGGGCGAGCTCGAGACGCCCGCGTTCGATGTCGGCGGCGGGAAACCCCTCTGGGGTTTCACGTTCCGCGTGCTGTGCGACCTCTTCGACCTCGTCGGGTGGCCCGTGGCGGCCGGTGCCCGCGTCGTCGGCGCGCCTCGCTCCTAGGCGGATCTCGGGACCCGCACGAACAACTCGAGAGATCTGTACGGCTGCGGATAGTTCCCATCGCGGAACAGGAGGAAATGGACGATCCAGGTCCCGGGCGCGCCGATCGCGAAGGTATAGTTCATCCTCCAAGATCCTCGGTCGGCGAGCGTTGCGGTGAACGTGTCCCTCGGCGTGCGGTTCCGTTCAACCGTCTCGTTGAATCCCGTCGTGGGGTTCCAAACGATTTCCACGCCGAGAAGGTCGACGCGAATCGTGTAGCGCACCTGGAGCGACTCGTTGTTCACAATTCCGATGATGACCGTCCCCGGCTCGGACACGTTCAGGCTCGTCGGATACAGATCCGGGTCGACCCCGCCCGTGCGGTCGAGGAGGAAGAACTGCGTGAACTGCTCCGTCGGCCGCGGCGTCACGGCGACGTACACGACCATTCCCCCGGCGAAGACGATGCTCGCGGCGAGGCCGAGGGTGAGCATCTTCTCGACGGCGGGAGCCTCGCGCGCGGGCCAGGTGAACTCAATCGTCGCGGACAGTCGGTCCTCGACGGGCAGCTGGAGGCGCCGCGCAATCGCGGCGAGGCCGACGAGGACGGTGAACAGGAGGAGTGCGACCGTGATGGAGTCGAGCCGGATCCCCGAAGGCGTGAGGTTCAATAGAAGCCCCAAGAGGGACGTGATCGCGATGCCGAGACCGAAGGAGAGCGTAATCCGTTCCGTCCAGTCGATCCCGCGGCTGCCTCTCTCCTCTCGACTCGGAGGTCGGAGGATCTCCCTCCATGCTGCTCCCGGCTCATCCCCCGCGAGATCCAGGAGATCCGCGCGGAGTCGTTCGTTGCCTTCCTCGAGGACGACGATTGCCTTCGATACGCGGCCCGCTGCCGCTCCCTCACGGGCCTTGGCGAGGACGCTCCGGTACGGCTTCGGGTCCCGACCAAGGGACCGGGCGGCTTCGAGGAGCTCCTCCCCTTCTTCCGCGAGCTCCCGAAGGCGGGACGACAGGCCTCGGCCGGGAAAGAGCGCGGCGACGACGACGTACCCCGGGACGAAGAGGACCAGGAGGATTGCCCAAATCACGCCTTGGCCGAACACGAGGAGGACGATGCTCGCGAGAATCGTGTAGATTAGGACGACGATGAGGTCCCACGGCCCTTCCTGAAACCAAAGCCGCACAGTCCGCCCCCGTGGGAATGCAGATTTCGTCGGCTATATAGGTTATCCCGTGTCGGCGAATCCGCCCGTCCGCGGGTTCGTGCGCCCGCGGGAAATTCATCACCCCCGCGGGGCGCGCAAAGGCTAACTGCCCCTTCGCACCTCTCATCGTGGTGGCCGGGTACGGTTTGCCGGGCGCCCAGGGCCAAGGGGCCGAGGTTTCTCCGCGACGGCGCGCGGGATTCCTGATCCACCCTCTCGCCGTTCTCATCGCCGCGGAGTTGATGTTCGTCTTCGCGAGCGTCTCCCAGGTCGAATGGCCCGCCTTCCTGGGGCTGATCCTCGACATCTTCCTCGTCGTCAGCCTTCCCGTTCAGGCATCGCTTGTTTATGTGAAAGACCGGCCATTGGCGACGTTCCTCGGTGCGCTTCTACTGGCCCCCCTTCTCCGAGTCGTCACGCTCACGATTCCTCCGACGTCGTTCTCGACGGTCGGTTGGTTGGCCGTCGTCAGCGTCCCGCTCTTGCTTGCGGCGGGAGCCGTCATGTTCGCCCAGCGGTTGAGCCCCCGCGATGTGTTCCTCGCCCCGGGGGCTCGCCGGTACCTGCCCCTCAACGTCGCGCTTCTCATCGCGGGCTTTGGAATCGGCCTCGTCGAATTCCAGGTCCTCCGGCCGGATCCGTGGATTGACGCGCCGGGTTCCCCCGAACTGCCGTTCGCGATCGTCGCCGTGTTCCTCGCGACGGGCCTCGCGGAGGAATTGATTTTTCGCGGAATCCTGCTCTCGAGAGCGGTGCCCCTCCTCGGCCGGCGGGGGGCCCTGATGTATACGACCGCCGTGTTCGCTGCCCTTCATATCGGGTACGTGTCGGTCCCAGAGTTTCTCGTGGCGTTCCTCCTCGGGCTTGTGTTCGGGATCGTCGTCCTCCTGACTCGGACGATCTGGGGAGCCGCGGGCTCCCATGGGGTGGCGAACGTGCTCCTGTATCTCGTCCTCCCCTACGGTCTCCTGTAATCCAGCATGCAACCTCCGCTGCCATCCTCGGTTCGATTACGAGGGACAAGGGCGGACGATCCTGCTCGGTCCTGGAGTCCACAGCGGCCAGTCTCTC
>CAYOUM010000095.1:0-6027 GCA_964407185.1 uncultured Methanomassiliicoccales archaeon
GGGGGAAGCGTTATCTCCTAGGGGCGGGCACCCTCGAGACGTCCGATCAAAGGATGTAGAGAATCGCCGCAAGGATCGCCGCCGAGACGGCGCTGTACAGGTAGATCCGGCGGGCCCGAGCGCGGTCCAACGCGCGCCACTCCGCCTCCGCGATTTCGCGTCTGGCCGCCATGCCGTCACCGCATGTCGTAGACACCGCGCTCCGCGAAGGCCACACAAAAGCCGAGCGCGGCCTCGAACACCGCCACGAAAGCGACGAAGAGCGGGAGAAAGAGGAGGAGGGTGAGTTCGTGGGCCCCGCCATTCCGAAGGAGCCACCCTGCAGTGAGCGAAAGGGCGATGAGCACGATGCCGCCCGCCGCACGCTGCGCGCGCCCGCGAGGGCCGATGTTGCACCGACCCGGAAGGTATTCGGCCACCTCCCACGCACCTCGGCGCCCGACTTGAAGTTTGTCCGGACCACGTATGATTGGTGAGCGGCCCAGCGTTCGTCAGCGGGGACTTCGCAGATGCTCCTGAAACTTCGACATCTCGCTGAGTGCGTAGTTTCGCTGGCGGCTACGCTTCCACGTAATCACAATCGCAATCGCGGGGGGGACGATCGCGGCACTCGTCGCCGTCACGATCGCGAGAGAGCCGAGCGGGATTGCAAGAAGGGCGACCGCAACGAGGACCGGCGGCAAGAAGAACGCGAGGACGATCGTCGGGAGGCCGAGAAGGGGCTGGCGGGCTCCCTTCTGCATCGCAAGCACCTCCTCGTCGCTGTAGTGCTTCACGCGGGTCACAAGCGGACGACCGCGGTCCTGAAACACTTCGCGGATCGCTTCCATCGCGCGCCGGTAACCCTCCGTCTCACCTCGGAACGCGCGAATCGCCCCGGGTGTGAAACGCACAGTCACCCGCTCTCCCGACATCGTCTCGAGCCCGATGCCCGTGTGGACCAAGGTCCCCGCACTCGATGCGAACGGTGATAGGAATGCTCCAGAGACCTCGTACGACGCGGGATACACATTCTCGATTTCCTCCCACGTGTAGTACCGTTTTGGGCCGACGAGTCGCCTCCACCACGGTAAGGATACCTCGATCCCTTCGTAGTAGATTCGCGTCGGAGACGGCCGGTTTACGAGGACGAACAGGACGAGAAGTGCAAACGGCAGGAAGCAGAGGCCACCGAGGGGATACAATTCGGGCCGGCTCGTAAGGGGTCCGAGGACGAATGTCGCGAGCCCGAGCACGAGAAGCAACGCAACGGACATCGGGCTCACGGGAATCGGGCGGTACTCGAAGGTGAGGATCCGCTCTCCGCTCGGTGGCGACGTCGCCATCGAAGGCGCGCTATCAAGGAGGGTTATTTAGACCCGCGGTCCGACAACCTTTATTCCCGCACCGTCATCGTCGCCTCGTGCTCTGCCTCGGAATCGAGGGGACCGCCCACACCGTCGGTGTTGGTATCGTCAATGAGTCCGCGAAGGTCCTCGCGAACTCGTATGAGATGATCCGCCCGGAGAAGGGCGGCATCCACCCACGGGAAGCTGCGAACCACCACGCGGAGCACATCGTCCCGCTCATCCGGAAAGCACTCGATGTTGCGGGCGTTCGGGCATGCGACATCGATGTCGTCGCGTTTTCCCAAGGACCCGGCCTCGGGCCGTGCCTCCGTACCGTCGCAACGGCTGCGCGGGCCCTCTCGCTCACCCTCGATGTCCCAATCGTTGGCGTGAACCACTGCGTCGCCCACCTCGAGATTGGGCGTGCGGTGACGGAGTGCATAGACCCCATCCTACTCTACGTGAGCGGAGGGAACACGCAGGTCATCGCGTTCTCCCGCGGCCGGTACCGCGTCTTCGGTGAAACCCTCGACATCGGCGTCGGGAACATGCTTGACAAGTTTGCCCGGGAAACAGGTCACGGATTCCCCGGCGGGCCCATCCTCGAGCGAGCCGCGAAGGAGGGGAAGACCCTTCTCGCGCTTCCTTACTCTGTGAAGGGCATGGATGTCGCGTTCAGCGGGCTCCTCACCGCCGCGCTCGCGCTCCACAAGAAGGGCGAGCGGTTCGAGGACATCGCGTTCTCGGTTCAGGAGACTGCGTTCTCGATGTTGTGCGAAGTCACGGAACGAGCGATGGCGCACGTGGAGAAGGACGAAATCCTCCTCGGCGGTGGGGTCGCTCGGAACCGTCGACTCCAAGAGATGGCCGACACGATGGCGCACGACCGCGGGGCGCGAATGTTCGTTCCGCCGGGGGACCTGTGCATCGACAACGGGGCGATGATCGCGTGGACCGGATTACTGATGCACGCCGCTGGCGTACGGATGTCAATTGAGGACACGGTGGTCGACCAGCGATTCCGAACGGACGAGGTCGACGCCGTCTGGCGGAGCGAGACGAAAGCCGAGAGCCGCGTTACGTGAACGACGCGATCGCTCCGATCCCCGCACCGCGCTCGAACTTGTGACCGAGCTTCGCGAGTACGGCCTCAATCCCGGTGAAGCCAGCGACGAGATCCTGGAGCGTGACGATGCCCATGTGGCCAATCCGGAAGATTCTCCCCTTGAGCTGCGCCTGTCCGCCCTGTACGACCGTGCGCTGTTCCTCTTCTAACATCCTCCGAAACTTCCGGTCCTCGACCCCGGGAGGATATCGAATTGCACTCACGGTGTTCGACTCATATCCTCTGCGCGGGAGCATCTCGAGGCCGAGGGCCCTTGCGGCGGCTCGCGTTGCCTCCCCGAGCCTCGCGGTCCGCTGAACCCGTGGCTCGATTCCCTCCTCCTTCAACAGATGGAGCGCCTCACGGTACGCGAGGAACAGCGGGACCGCGGGAGTGAACGGGGTGTCGTCCTCCTCCAACGCATCGATATGGGCCTTGAGGTTCGTGTAGAAGCTCGACTCCTCGTGGAGCGCGTTGTACGCGCGTTCGGAGACGGCGACCGCGGCAAGCCCGGGCGGCGCGGCAACACATTTCTGGGATCCCGTGACGAGGACGTCGATTCCCCAATCCATCCGCACCTCGATCCCACCCACGGACGTGATCCCGTCCACGATCAGGAGGGCGTCGTGCTCCCGCGCGACGGCGGCGATTTCGCGAAGCGGATTCGTGAGGCCGGTCGACGTCTCGTTATGGCATACCGTGACGGCCCTGAAGCGTGTCCGCTCAAGGGCAGACGCGACACGTTGCGGATCCGCGGGCTGACCCCACTCGAACTCGAGAGGTGTAGGCCGAGCGTAGATCTTACAGAGATCGTAGACCCGCTCGCTGAACTTCCCGTTGACGAGGCAAAGGACCTCCTCGGTTCGACGGAGGACGCCGCTCACGGCGGCGTCGAGCCCCGCCGTGCCGGAGCCGCTGAGCACTGCGACGTGCCCTGTTGTCTGGAATAAATAGCGCGTGAGTTCGCGTACGTCCGCGAGGACGGCCTGGAACTCCGCCGACCGATGATTGATCGCCGGAAGGCCCATCGCCCGGAGAACGCGGGGATGCATCTTCACGGGCCCGGGGAGAAGGAAGACGGTGTCTTCGATGTCCATCGCGTGTCCGGAGATTCATTTCCAGCTTAAGGGATTCGTCCGTTCTTCGGTGGACCGAACGCATTTCCACCGGAAAGCGTGGGGTTCGCGGGCGAGATCCTGGAAGGAACGCTTATATATCGCGGGGCGGATGCCGTCAGACAAGCGTATGTCAAAAGCAGTCGTTTAGACGTACGTGGGATGAACCGGGTGGGCTGGTTGGACGAAGGATCGGAAAAAATCACCTTGCGGGTGCCGAAGCGGTTCCTCCGCATGGTTGATTTCCTCGTGGAGGTCGACGACTTCCCGAGCCGCTCCGAGGCGATCCGCACGGCGATCCGAGACATCGTGTACGAGCGCGTCCAAACGGTCCAGGACCGACTGAAGAGGATGGAAGATGCGGAGAAGGCGCTTGCGGACTTCGAGGAGCTCAAGCGCCGATTCATGCAGAGCTGAGTGCGGGTGTAATGGTATGGATGCACGACTGAGCCTGTGGGAAATCGGGGCTTGGCGCCGTCGCGACATCACGATTTCCTCCCCCCCAACTGGGTGACCGCAAGGTCACCCATTCTTTCTTTCCGATCCAGGGCTTCCGAGCCAAGTCTTATCTGCAAACTTGGGTTGTGCACACGGAAATGCGGCTTGAAATCGCGGTCCGGACCGCGATGGTCGCCGTGATTCCGGCGCTCATCGTGCTCATCTTGGTCACACCGAGCCTGATGGGCCGGCCCGCGGTGCTGTCCGCGATCCCGATCCTCATCGTCAGCCTGACCGACGCGAATGTCGTGATCGACGTCCACGGCGCCGTGGACCACTATAGGTACCGGAGCATCGCAATGTTCATTGAAGGACAAGACAACGTGTCCGCTCGATTCAACGCCTCGGAGATCGAGACGTTTGACGTCGACATGTCGATCCCGCGCTCTGCGACGGCCGTGTTCGACCTTTTTGTGCTCGTTGCGAACCGCGAAGGGAATACGTTCGCCCTGAACGCGACGGTCTTCACTGGCACCGACGAAGTCGGCGATTTCGTGTCCCTCACGGATCGCGAAACGATGCAGACGACGATTGCATACGCGCCCGCCGACTTCCGAACCATCATCCCAGCGGGGCGTCCTCCATGAAAATCAGCCGCTGGACGCTCCTCTGGCTCTTCATCGTCGGTATCCTGATCACGATTGAGGTCGGCATCGTGATGCGCGTAATCAATCCGTTCGACGTCGTGTCGTTCTTCTTCATCGTGGTCTTCGCCCTCGTCGTGATCGCGGTCCTCGCAATCATCGGTGCGGTCTTTGTCGGTATCTACATCTCCCACCGAATCCTTGCGGCTCGGGACTTCACCCCGTTCGAGCAGGAAATGCTGAAGATGGCGGAAAGCGTCAAGCGAGTCTCCGAGCAAGTCGGCGAGATCACGAAGGTCCTGGGCACGAACCCTGGCCCGAAGCGCTAGCCGAGCCGTTCCGGACAGCCCTCGCGGCGGCTGCATCCGATGCACTTCCCGGCCCGGCTGTGGTTTCGATGGACACCCCCGCCCTGCGCGAGGGCCGTGCGCATCTCTGCCACCTTGGCCAGGAGGAGACTCTTCACATCCTCGTTGTACTCGATCTCGTGGGCCGCCCGCTCATATCGAATCACGCCGTGGGGAGGCGGCCGTCCGAACTCCTCTTCGACGAGAAGGCAATAGGCCGTGAGCTGGAGGATGTGGGAGAACAAGGGCCCGCGGGGCGTACGGCCCGTCTTGACTTCGACCGGGATGTGGTGCTCGCCCTCAAGGATCACCGCGTCCGGGCGGCCCGTGAGGCCGTGTTGACGCGACACGAAAAGTTTCGGCTTCTCCGCTTCGGAGTCGACATACTGGACCCGGGCGCCTTCGATGCCGTACTTCTCCTTTGCCCGCTCCGCAACTTCCAGGCTTTTCATCGAGCGGTAGAGGAACCACGATGCCCCGATGACCCAGACGAGCGCGGCGACGACGACGGCCTCCGCGAGTTCGCGATTCGCGACTGCGGCCCCGACGGCGGAGCTGGCGATGAGCGCGGCGACGATCGAGAAGACGAGGATCACCCGCTCCGCGAGGAGCTTCTCGTCCCTCGTCACGAGCTTCTCTGCCCGGTACAGGAAGTAAACGGCCGCGAGAATCCAGATCAGGGCGATGACTGTGAGGATTTGGAGGAGGGAGAACGCGAGGGGCGTGAACACCGCCATCCCCAGGAGTGCGACGACGGTCGCGACAATCGCGAAATACATCACCGTCGTTTCGGATTCCTTTGCGCGGAGCTCGTGGACCTCGATCCCGCGGAGTTCATTCGCGATTTCCTCGTGGCGTCGCTCGCCCTCGACGGTCCCCGGCCCGAGGCCGTCGTCCGTGCCCAGGCTCCGCCACCAGTTCAGGGGACAGTAGCCGAACTTCTCGATGTCTCCCGCGGCGATGAGCGGCGACGCGTCCACGTCATTCCATTTCGTCGCCTTCGCTTAACCCTTTGGTGGTGGCTCTCCGTCGGCGGAATCGAGCCCACAG
>CAYOUM010000096.1:0-5669 GCA_964407185.1 uncultured Methanomassiliicoccales archaeon
GATTGTCCCGCCAAGATCCTCCGCAGCCTTCGCAAAGCCGACCGCGGTCGCGCCGGGGTCCGCATACCCGGCCTCCGGATCGTGCACGACCGCGACATAGTCGGATACATCGAGCTGTGGTTCGAGCTTCTGTGCTTCCTTGGGCGAAAGCCGTTCCGCGCGGACTCCCTCCGAAGTCAGGAGATGCAGAAGCGCATCGAATGCACGTACGTCGGGAGCTCGAGTCCCAGAGAGAAATCCCGTTTCCTGGAAGTCGCACGAGTGCCCGGTTTCCTCCTTGAATCGTTGGAACAATGCGAGGCTTCTCCGCACAAACCGTATCCCGATGCGCGCCTCGTAGTGTTGGCGGATGATTGCGCCGCTGTGTCCCGTCGCGCCGGAGCCGATATGGCCCCGCTCCACGAGGACCACATCCACGCCGCGCCGTGCGAGGTGGAACGCGGTGCTCGCGCCCATGCATCCACCGCCGACGACAACGACCTCCGCGCGCGAAGGGGTTCGACGCCGCGCCATTGGCCCGGGGAATGGATTCTCGCATATCGTTGTTCCCTCCATGGCGAGAGCAGTCCGGAATCAGGAAAGAAAAATGCGAGGAAATCATTAAGAATTGGCCCTGCCGTGCGACGCGAGCCCATGGCTCTCCTTGACGACGTCCTCACGTGGGTCGTCGTCCTCCTCGTCATTCTCGTCGTGATTACGTTCCTCGAGCTGAAGCACCTCCGGAAGCTCATGCACAAGCGCAAAACACGAGCGTCCTCGGTCACGGAGCTGCCCGACCGGGCGCACAACGCAATCCTCACGAGCAAGGCAATTTCACGGGCTCTCGCGGACTCCGGGGTCATGACGGATAGCGCGGACGCGGTCATCCGCGAGGCAGAAGTCGCCTACCAGAACCGAAACTACCGAGTCGTCCTCGAACTCGCCGACCGCGCGAAGGGGATCCTTCAGACCGAGAAGGTTCGGCATGACAAGATGGGTGACCTCGCGCGATTGGAGCGGGCCACCGGCGGTTCGGCGGACGAGACGCCGAAGGAGTTGCTGCATAAGGAGTACCCGCCGAACTACATGCAGGCAAAGTTCACGATTTCCCTTGCGGAGGAGAGGATTCAGGCGGCACGGGACGAGGGACGCGGCATCGACGAAGCGGGCCGTCTCCTGCAGGCCGCCCGCGGCCACTTCGAGGCGAAGGACTACGAGGGCGCGCTCCGTCTCGCCGTGCAGTCCCGAAGGTCTGCGGATGGCGAGCCGCTGTCCGCACCCGCCATCGCTTCCGCCATCGAGGCGCCCGCGTCGCACACCCCGACACCGATTCCCGTGATGGGAATGAGATGCGCGAATTGCGGTGCCGCGATTGACAGGGGCGATGCATTTTGCCGGAAGTGCGGGACACCGATCCCGTGAACTGGGGCCATCGCGTCGTCCTCCATCGAGCCAACTCTAGAACCTTTATGTGCACCCCTCCCCATGCCGCGCCCGCCATGGGATCCGCGGATATGGAACACGCCCTCTCCGCCTTGTATGGTGAAGATCAGGTCGGAGCGATCATCGCGTTGAAGGTCGATACGAAGGAAGCGGATCGAATCGCGACCGAGATCGCGAAGTTCGACGTGATCCAAGATGTGTTCCTGGTCACCGGGGACACGGACATCATCGCGAAGGCCCGGTTCGCAAACTATCGCGGGCTGAAGGACTTCGTCCTCAACAGCCTCGCGCCGATCAGCGGGGTGAAGGATACCAAAACTTTAATGGTCGTAACCACTTACAAAGAAGGCGGAGCAAGGAAGCCTACCAGCTGAGGCAATCGTTGTGGTCGTCGGGGTGATCGTCGATGGATCTCGAAGCGCGAATCAAGTCAATCATCGAGGTCCTCGACCAGCTCGCCGAGGACACGTCCGTCCCTAGGAACATTCGACGCGGCGCGGCGGACGCGAAGAGCCGACTTCTCAAGAAGGAGGACGCGCTTGACCTTCGGGTCCAGTCCGCGATCATGATCATGGACGACCTCGCGAACGACCCGAACTTGCCGCTTCACGGACGCACGCAGATATGGAACATCATTTCCGCGCTGGAAACAGTGAAACCGTAACCCGAAAAGGTTAATCCGCGAAGGCGAGGTTCGCAGGGTTTGCGCGGATGTAGTCTAATGGTAGGACAGGAGCTTCCCAAGCTCCTAACGCGGGTTCGATCCCCGCCGTCCGCATGCCCTTATTTCTTAGTCTTCTCGGACTCCCGTGTGAGCGCAAGGTCGGCAACGTACGCGGTGTTGCAACCAGGGCAGTGAATGCGCCGTGTGAGCTTCTTGTCCAGCGCGTCCTCGACGATGAACGTGAAGAATAGCGGGTTGTTGCACTTGGGACACGAGTACTGCAGCGCGCCGGCCGTCATGCTGATGGCCGAAGGCGACCGCTCTATTTGGATTTCGGTCGAGACACTGTCCTCGATGGCCTGGCTCCGGACCAGTGCTGGAGTAAGTACTTTAGCGACATCGAAATCATTCCCCAACGCGACCACAAGTCCGCCGGGAAAAACGATGATGGAACCTTCTGAGATTCTCCGGGAAGAGCACGTCGTGATTGAGCATCTCCTCGCAGCACTCGATGGAATCGCCGAGCGCCTCGACCGGGGTGAGCCTGCCCCATGGGAGGACCTCGACGCCGCCCTCGAAGTCGTCGTGAACTTCGCGGACAGGTGCCATCACGCGAAGGAGGAGAAGGTCCTGTTCCCCGTCCTCATGAAGCACTCCGCCGACGAAGGTGGGCTCCTTGCGCACCGCCTGCATGGCGATCACGAAGCCGCGCGGAAACTCGTTCGCGGTCTCCGGGACGCAATCCCGGGGGTCGCCGCCCGTGACCCGAAAATGACAAGCGAGTTCTCACGTCTCGCGAGGGTCTACACGTCCCTCCTCCGTGAGCATATCGCGTCGGAAACGGATCGACTCCTGCCGCTGATGGACCGCATGATTCCGGGCGAGGAACGGGAAGCGCTGGCGCGGGAATTTGACCGCGTGGAACGGGAGGAGCTGGGCACCTGCGCGCACGAGCGGTATGGGCACGTCGTCCACCGTCTCGCGGACCGTTACGCCGCGTGAAGGCGGGGCCATCACCGATCGGCGGCCCGGTTCCAGAAACTCTTTTGACCGGCGAACGTTCGGACCATGGACATCGATGGCTGCCGACACGACCCTTGCACTTGTCTTCGCCGGCCTGTTGGCGGTGAGCGCCGTCATCCTCGTGTTCTTCCCCCTCCTGCGCCATGCGTGGGTGTTCGCCGCCACACGGATCGGATTTCTCCTTCTCGTGGGCCCAATCATCGTGCTGAGCCTAGCCGCAATCGCGCTCGTCGCGCTCGCCGCCGCAAATCCGCTCTATCTCCTCCCGGTCGTCGCCGTCACGGTGGGGCTCCGCATCGCCTCGCCGATTCTCCTGTACCGCCGCGTCCGGGATTCGCTCGAGCAGAGACGGTCCTGGGTCCTCCTTCGGTACCTCCTCATTGCGGGTTTCGTGGGCCTCGCGGGAGTCCTCGTGTACAACATCCTCACCGCGAGCTCGCTCGGCGGACCCGGCGTTCTCAGCGAACAGGTCCTCATGGCGCTCGGCGCCTCCCTCATCATCCTTCGCCTCGCGTTCCGCGCGCGGCCACGAGACCGGACATCGCTGTGGCCTCTGTGGCTTGCAGCAATCCTCTTCGCGATTGCGTTCGTCGTCGTCGCACCGTACGCGTTCCCGGAGTTTGCAATCCTCTACGCGATTTCCGGATCGGCGGGATGGGTGCTCGGCGCGGCTGTCATTTGGCGGGAGCCGTGGGGTCCGCCATCAACTGAGGAAGAACAGGTCGAGGAGTGACGGCTTACCACAAACAACGGGATCCGCTCCGACCTCATGTCCGACCGCCCAGGGTTGGAATTCTAGCTCGCATCCTCTCCCGAGGAGTGGGCTACAGGGCTCGTATGGAATCCAGGTAGTCTGCGTCCTCGAGGTCTCTTGGCCTGCCCGCCGCACGAAGCAGTCGAATTTGATCGCGCTTGGAGACAGAGGGCGCCCGCACTCCATGGTATCGCAGCGTGACCCGCCTTCGCCAGACATCGGCGAACCGCCCCACTGGCAGAGCCGTGAGGAGATCGACGGAGAGGTCATTCGATGCAGTCACCCCGCCCTGGCCCAGGATGTCCTTCACGTCGTCGGTGTCCGCGACAAGCGTGATGCGGCCAAGCGCACGGAGGGCCCGTCGGACATTCTCGGGCCTTGGATCCAGTGCGATGTCGATATCGGTCGTCGTCCGCGGCACGCCATGGAGGATGCTGGCGAGGCCTCCGATGAGGAGGTACCGGACCCTCGCCCGATTAAGGGCGGCGAAGACGTCCTCGAGGCCGGACAATGCGGGCCTCCCTCCGGAACCGCTCGATTTCCATCGCGACCTCAAGGCGACGCTCCGGAGTCAGCCTCGAGAACCATCTCTTGAGGCGGGCCTCCTGGTCCCACATGATGCGCATCGGAAGGATGGGTGTTGTTTAACCTTTTGCGGAGTCCCGGTTAGCCCTCTCGATCACCCGCCCCACATACTTAGATTTCCCCTCGGTGTATGCCTCGCGGTCGGTCTCGAACCTCTGCGCGAGCTCCCTCTTCAGCGCCTCATACCGCTTCGCTTCGTCCGCGTGCGCCCGCAGATAATCCCGAAACAGGAGGTGATTGCGGAAGAACTCACTCGAGACCTCAACGATGTGGATGTGGTGAGTCCGGTTCTCCGCGGGGCCCTTCCGGAAGTACCGGCGCTCCGGGATCTCCCTCTCGTATTCCGGCACGTACTCGTACCCGATCGCCACGAGCCTCGGGATGCACTCCTTCGCGTCCTCGAGGGAGCGGAGCCCAATCAGGATGTCAATGATCGGCTTCGCGGCGATCCCGGGGATGGCGGTGCTGCCCACGTGCTCGACCCGCTCGACCGACGGCCCGATAGCGGCGAGGATCCGCTCTCTCTCCTCCTCGAACAGTGCGGGCCAGCGCAGATCGTACTCCGAGAGGCGAGCCACGGGACCGAGTCCGACCGCCATGATCCCTCCCGAGGATTACAGCGGTGGGCCCGCATCGGGACCGAGGAGGTGCTCGCGCGCAAGGCCGAGTGGGGGAGCCCCGAGCGCGAGGAGCGTGTCGTGGAACTCGCGCAGACTCGCGCCGCGATGGCGGGCGAGCCAGTCCGCCCGGAGCTTCTTGATCATGAGCTTCCCGAGCGTGTAGTTCAGGTACCCGGCGTCCCACGTGCCGCGCTTCGCCTCCCGCTCTGCCGGCAGTTGGTCGAGGAACGAATTTTCGATGAAGAACTTCGTCGCGTCCTCCCAGCCCCAGCCAGCGGTGTGCATCTTGATCGAGGAGATGTAGCGGCAGTCCCGCAACAAGGCATCCTGGAGTTGGGCGAGTCGGAGACGGAGGTCCTCGCCGCCAGAGCCCTGTTCGACCATCATCTCCTCGCAGTAATGGGCCCAGCCCTCCGTGAACGCGTAAGAGAAGTAGCTCCGGAGGACCGGCGACTTCACGCGCCGGCGATGGAGGAAATGGACATAGTGGCCCGGGTAGCACTCATGGACAGAGATATTCCGAAGCATCGTATAATTCAGGTGGCGGAGCCACTCCTCCTGCTTCTCCGGAGACCATGAATCGTCCACCGGCGTCACGTAA
>CAYOUM010000096.1:5679-6006 GCA_964407185.1 uncultured Methanomassiliicoccales archaeon
CCGGCGAGTTCATCGCGGCCGTCGCAAAGCGGTAGAACCGCGGCGTTTCCATCACCTGGGCCCGCTCCTCCGACGGCACCGTGACGACATCGTGGTCGATCAGGAATTGACGGATCTCCTCGAGCATCTTCCGGGTGTCCTCGATCAGCGTGTCCGCCTTTGGGTGGTCTTTCGAGATGTCCTCGATCACCCGTTGCGGTGTCTTCGTCGGTTCGATCTTCCGGGCTGTTTCGAGGAACTGGGCCTTGTTCGCCGCGAGATCTGCCATCCCAACCTCAAGGAGTCGCTTCGTCGGAATCAGGGCGAGATGCTCCGAGTGAATCATCC
>CAYOUM010000097.1:0-5965 GCA_964407185.1 uncultured Methanomassiliicoccales archaeon
GTGATGGTGAGCGCGAACGACCCCGCGGCGTATCCGGAGGACGACTTCCCGCACATGGCGGAGCGCGCGAAGCGGAAGGGATACAACTTCCCGTACGTGTACGATGAGACCCAGAAGGTCGCGGAAGCGTATGGCGGCGTCTGTACGCCGGACTTCTTCGTCTTTGACGGCGGCCGCAAGCTCCGCTATCGCGGAAAGCTCGACGACTCGCGGGATCCCAACGCCGTGAAACGGAAGTACATGCGGGACGTCCTCGACGCGCTCCTCGCGGGCAAGGACCCGCCCACAACGTTCGTGCCGCCGATGGGCTGCTCGATCAAATGGAAGCCGGGCCACTTCAAGTGAGTGCCAGTCACTTCCCGCCCGCGGTCTTCTTCACGAGAGTCCGAAGCCTCCAACCAATGAATGAGTAGATCGCTCGCAAGTTCCCGGTCTTGCGATACGTCCGGAGGAGGCGACGTGTCTCCTTGGGATCTTCGTGGAGTTCCCGAACGAACTTCTCAATGTTCGGCAGCGCCCGCGTGAGTTCGTCCACGATTGGAACGGTGGCTTTCTGCGAGGTCCGGGAGAGCGGATTGAGGTCGATGCTGATCACGACCTTCCCCATCCGCGCGAGCGCCTCGGTCCGATCTCCATCCTCGAGCGGTACAAGGACCACGTCGGAGCGGATAATTCCGTCACGCTGGGCGAGGGCCCGCTCCGAATCGAGATGCGGGATTCGTGCATCCGGTCGTACCCCGAGGACCTCCGTCGCTCCCGCCCGCATCAATTCGGTCGCAATCCGGCGAGCGCGGGTCGCCGTGCGGTGGAACAAGTTCACCTCAATCTTGGCGGGAATCGCCCGTGCGAGTCGCACGACTTCCCGCGGGGCAAGTCCGGCCACGTTTCCATTCACCGAGATGACGGGATGCTTTGCGCGGACGAGGTACGCAGCCGCCGCCTTCTCCGCGACGAGGGCGGGCGCGCTTGTCTCCTCTCCAAGCAGGTAATCCCAGGCCTCCCCTCGACCATGGGCGATCAGCCCCTCCGGGACGGCGATGCCCGCCTTCCACGCCTCCACAAGTTTCTCACGCGTCATCAGCGACGTGTATCGGGGGTGGGACTTCGGGATGGTCATAGCATCGCCCGGACTGCGTCCACGAGCTTGTCACACCCGTCGAGGAGCGGGTCGCACGTCGGCACCCCATAGCGGGCTTCGTACTCCCTTCCGATGCGTTGAACGTCCTCGGTCGCAAGGCTCTCGTGGTTCAGGGTGATCGCGATTACCTTCGACTCGGAGAATACCTCCAGCATTTGAATCTCCTTTTCCACGGTGGGCATGGGCCACGACACGACGTCCCGCCGGAAGTTGCGGTACTTCCGTCCGGGCGCATGCTGGAGGACGATCCCACTCGGCATCGAGGCCATAATGATCGCGCGCGTGCCGCACACGTACGCGGGATGTGAGATGCTCCCTTGGCCCTCGACGACGATGACCTGAGGCCGCTGCTCCTCGTACGCCTGTACGATCTGCGCTTCGAGTTCGCCGACCATGAAGTCTCCGCGAATCGCGTCGATGGGAACACCATACCGCGCACCCTGCAACAACCCTGTCTGACCCGTCGCGACAAACTCCGCAGAGATTCCAGCGTTGTGCAACGCTTCGGCAAGGAGAATCGCCGTGGTCCGTTTCCCGATCGATCCGTCTGTTCCCAGGACCGGGATCCGCAGGCAATGCAGGTGTCGGGATCGGTCGCTGAACTGCTCGAGCTCCCGCAGGGGTCTCGGCTTGCGGACATCGACCAATCGCACACCATGGTGGGCCGCAAGCTCAACGAACTCCGCATCCTCAGAGAGATACTCGTGCAACCCAGCCGCGACATTCATTCCTGTCTCGATCGCCTGCCGAACGAGAGGCCGGAACTCCGAGGGGATGTAACCGCCGAACGTCGCGACGCCGATGATGAGCGTTTCTGGTTTCGAGGGAAGCGTTGCGAGCGCATCCCGCAAACTCGCGAAAATCGGAGTCCCGTTTGGTCGACCGTCGAGCACCTCGCCTGCGTCCCGTCCGGCCTTCGTGCTGTCGAGCACGCCCACAATCTGATACCGCCTCGAGTACCGCACGAGGCCGTTCGCGGTCTTGCCCGTCCCCGTGCCAAAGTACCCCTCGCAGAGGACGAGTGCGCGTTCCATCACGACCACCTTTCGGACTTGATAATCAGATGCAGACTACCACAGGCTAACTTCCATAAAGATTCATAAACTGCGCGGCGTGAATGCTCGAGCGTTTCGGGCGCCTCGCGAGGGGACCCTCTCGGCGGCGGTCCTCCCGGCGTGAAGTGGGTCGGGGCATCGCGTTTCTTCGCCGGCGGGAACTCGAGTCAGCGCTCCGGGCCTTCGACGCAGCGATTGAACTTGACCCGGGCAATCCGATTGCGTGGAACAACCGCGGCGTCGTGCTCGAGAACCTCGGTCGCCTTGAGGAGGCGCTTCGAGCCCACAACCGCGCAATCAAGCTGCGGCCAACATACGGGGACGCATGGTGCAACAAGGGCGTCGCGCTGATGCACCTCGGACGGATGGACCGCGCGGTCGCGTGCTTCGACGAGGTCCTCCGGACGCATCCCCGCCACTCCCTCTCCCTCCTGAACAAGGGAATCGTGTATGCACGTGCGGGACGCCGCGAACAAGGGCTGCTGTACTTCGAGCGCGCACTTGAGGCGGACCCAGAATTTGCGCTCGCCGCGGTAAGCAAGGCGTCCGCTCTCTTCGCTTTGCGTCGGTACGAGGACGCAATCGCCTCGTACACCATCGCACTCCGGAAACGTCCTGACCTGCCGCGCGCCTGGCTCCACATGGGCCGGGCCCTGCTCGTGGCCGGCCAACCCAAGGCCGCGGTGCAGTGCTTCGAGAAAGCGATCCGATTGGAGCCGAAGCTTCCGAATGCGACTGCCTACCTGAAACAAGCCAACGCACGGGCGAGGGGGACGTGAGGATGAAGGTCGGCGAGCTTCGGCCGTGTTCGAAGTGCGGTGGCGTCCTGACTCCGGTTTCTGCCTGTGCGAACTGCGGCACGGTCGCCCTCCGATCGGAGCTCCCGGACGTCGAAGCCCGCGTTGATTGCCCCCAGTGCAAGGCCTCGAACCCCACCGCCTTCGTGTGCGACCGATGCTCCACGCGGTACAAGTTCGACGAAGTTACCGGAACGCGAGAACCTCCGAGCGCGTGTCCCCAGTGCGGAACATTCGTGGACCCTGGTGTTTCACCCTGTCCGACGTGCGGGGCGGTCCTCACCGAGGCGAAGAGGGAGGCAATCCCGGCGGTCAAGACCCGGCCCCTCCGGAGAATTCGCGGCGAGTACGGGGAGGAGAAACTGAAGGAGATTTCCCGGATCCCGGGCATCGACCGATTGCATGCCGAGGCGCTGTGCCGAGCAGGGTTCGACGCGCTCTGGAAGATCAGGGGGGCTCTCGAGGAACAACTTGCCGCGATTCCTGAAATCGGCGCGTCGGTCGCGAAGACGATCAAGGATTCGATCCGCTTCATTCTCCTCCTGCCGCACCGTCGGTCCAGAGAAGACGTTCTCGAAGAGGAGCAAGCGTGCCCCCGCTGCGGGTGCGTGACGTCGCACTTCGCACGCAAATGTCTCGATTGCGGCGTAGAGTTTGACGAAGAGGAATTCGACCCGGCGCTCCGGGAGGAGATCGAGCGGGAGCCCGATCAGTCCCTCCTCGCGTTCTACGACATGCGACTCCGCGAGGCGGAATCAGACTCGGATCTTTGGTACGCCCGCGCGTGCCTGCTGTTCGAGATGCGCCAGCATAGAGAGGCGCTCGAGTCGATTGATACGTCCCTCCGGCTTTCCAATGGAGCCCAACGCGTGCTTCAGGCTCGGTCTCGGATTCTTGAGGGGATGAAGGAGGTCCAGCCGGCGGCGGCGGAGCCGAAGGGCACGACCGAGACGACCCCCTCAGAGCCAGAACAGGCCACCATGAGTCAGGATGAGTTTCGCGAGGCGATCGCGGCGTTTGATTCCCTCCTGAGGCTCAAGGAGCGGGAGTGTTCGGTCTGCGGCGCACGCATCCTCGGGGACGCGACGTGGTGCCCCGACTGCCGGACCATGCTCGAAAAACGGCCCGCTGCGGCGAGTCGGGCGCCCGAGATCACCGCGCTCGAGGAGCTCGAAAGAATTGCGGAAGAACCGCATCCCGAGCCCTCCACAATTCAGGAGCCGAGCGAGGCCCCGCGACGGAGAGTTGCAAGGCGGGCCCCGCCATCGGACCCCTCCCTTGGCCGCGTCTCACAGGACCTGCACACGCGGCGCGGTCTCATCAACGGCCATGGGCTCGTGAATGGTCGAGGTCGCGTCAACGGCCTGATCAACGGCAACGGATTCGTGAACGGCAGCATCGTATCAGGACATCACCTCCCGGCGCGGGTCACGACGACGCGGTATGCCCTCGTCGCGGTCGCCCTCTTGGTCGGGTCCATCTTTGTCGTGATCCTCCTCTCCCCTCCCGCGGCGCCGGCCTCGGCGATCATCGTCGACGGGAGCGCAGGGGATTGGGCGTCCGTGCCAACGTACGCGGATCGGGTCGCCGGACCGGACCCGAACGCATCGATCGAACGATATGGTGTGTTCCTCGAGGGCAACTCGCTGTACGTGTTGATTGAAGTCTCCGGGAGGGCGCTCGGCGATGCTTCGGGCTACGACGCCTTCTACGTGTTCTTTGACATCGATGGGCGACCCACCACGGGGTACGAGGTCGAGGGACTTGGCGCAGACTACGCCGCGGAGGTCTACGGCGGGGCGGGCGTCGTCGCGTCCGCGCGCCTCTACCAATTTCCGCAAGATGCGGAGATCAACTGGAGTCGACGAACCGTTGTCACGGGAATCCCCGCCGCAGTCTCCAGTTCCATCCTCGAGCTTCGAATCGACCCGCGCGACTTCACATCCTTTTCGTCGGAGAGCTCCTCAATCCTCGTGGCCGCCGACGACTTTGAGGGTGCGTTCCTCCGGGCGAGCGTGGCGATCACGTCGGTCCCGGGTGCAATCCGGGTCAGCCAGCGCTCCCTTGTATCAATCCTTCCCGCGGGTACGAGCGTGGCCCTCGAGCTCGACGTTGCCGCGGTTGGCGGGCCTCGTGAAGGAGACACCTGGTCCGTCGGGCCATTCAGCTTCGGTGCGACGCCAGGAGTCACCGTGGCTACCTCGCCGACGATCGTCTTTCTCTCGCAGGCAAGCCCTCAAGCCACGGTCGTCGTCGACGTTACCGCGACGACGCTGCCGACCGGGACACCCGTCGAGGTCTCCCTGAATGCCGCCACCGCAGGTCTGCCCGTCACCATCACGGGCGAGGGGTTGCGGGCATACTTCGCCGCGGTCTCCCCGGGAATCCGGATCGATGGTCTCTTCGCGGACTGGACCTCCCTCCGCGTCCTCGATGGGGCCGACGCCACAGCAATCCGACCGAGCCTCGACATCGACACGTTTGGTGCGTCCGCGGACCCCCTCGGAGCGTACTTCTATCTCCAGGCCGTCGGTCCGCTTCACGGGGGCATCGGCGCGCCCCAGCGTTTTGTGCCGGTACCTCCCACGCCGGGCGGGTCCGGGGGCGCGACACCGGGCCCGCCACTCCCTCGCATCACGGGCGAGGAGACCGCGCGGGTCTACGTCGATGCGAACTCGACCGCACAAAGGGGAGTCCTTGTCGGGGGAATTTACGCGGACTACATGGTCGAGGTGCGGGGGGTCGCCGGACGCATCACGCAACGGACCGTGTTTGACTGGCAGAATGGCTGGGTGCCGAATTCCTCCCTGACCCTCCAAGTCGCCAAGAACGCGACCGCCCTCGAGGGGTCCCTCGCGATCCCGCCGGCGGAGCGGAATGCGACCTTGATGGTCTTCGAGACGAGCGACTGGACCGGCAGAGGGGACGTGACGGTCATTCTCACGACCCGCGGCGTCTCGATGGACCGAACTCGG
>CAYOUM010000098.1:0-5965 GCA_964407185.1 uncultured Methanomassiliicoccales archaeon
GCTCCAGCTGCTTCCACGCGCGACACTTGCCGTGGTAAAGGTCAATGTAGAACACCCGGGTCTGGCCCGTAGGCACATAGGGCGATTGGTCATCTCCATCAATCACGAAAAGCATGTCACCCTCCCAGTCTTTCGCCGCCTCTTCGTAGTCCTTGCTGGCGTTGATGGCGTTGTAGAGCGCTTCGTACCACTCCTGCGTGTTGATGACCGGCATTCCTGCCCGGTCGGGCCGCCGTGATTTAAACCTTGAGGGGCTTGAGGAAAAAGAAATGGCCCCGGGGCTCGGGCCCCGGGGTCCGGATTCAGTCGGAGACTCCTGCGGAGCCGACGGAGAAGACCGCTTCCCCCTCGGGCAGGTTCGGAGAGTCCACGAGCCGGGCGATGCGCTTCTCGCCCTGTCACACCGCCAGGAGGCACAGATCGCCTTCGAGGCTGCGCTCGCCCGGAAGGCGGGAGACCCGAGCCTCCTCGCAAAGCTCGAACTGTCGAAAGTGGACGTCGCCGCGCTGCAGTCCCGCGCACTCATCGCGAGTGCGTCCGGCAACCTCGACGAGGCGCTCTCGCTCCTCAATCAAGTCCTCAAGATGGAGCCGGAAAATGCGAATGTCCTCGCCGCGAAGGCCTCCGCGTTACGACGTGCGGGCCGTCTCGACGAGGCGCTGGAATGCCTGGACGAGGCACTCTCGCGGAAGCCGGACCATGGAGGTGCCCTACTCACACAGGGCCGGGTGCTTGAGGATCGCGGCGACCTTGAGGATGCGCTCGATGCCTACGACAAGCTCCTCGAGCTCAATCCCAGGGACACGGATGCGTGGGTCGCGCAGGGAAACGTCCTCCTGAAGATGGGGCGCGACGACGACGCGTCGAAATCCTATCAGGAGGCCCTCAAGGGTGCCCCGGACGACGAGGACCTACGGGCCCGTGTGAACGGCCTCGAATCAACCCGCGTGCAGCGGGACCGAGCCATGCGCGAGCTGTTTCAAGTTCGGGGGATTGGGCCCGGCCGGGCGAGGGCCCTGCAGGAGGGCGGATTCCGGACCGTCGAAGACTTCCGGAAGGCGACGGAGGGTGACCTGACTAAGGTCCACGGGATCACGCGAAAGCTCGCGGAAGAGATCCTCGCGCATTTCCGCGCAAAGTGAGCTTCGTTCGTCGCGCAAGCTTAAAGTAAGACCCGTCTTCTCTGCGCGTCCCATGAAGGTCTTTCGCGTCGAGGGCACATTCCGGATGGGGCGCTCCATCCAACCGTTCCGGAAGGAGGTCGCGGCGGCCGACGATGCCATCGCGCGCGAGATTGTCTACGGCGACCTCGGGAGCAAGCACGGAACGGTTCGTCGTGAGATCGTGATTGCGTCCGTTGTCGAACTTCCCGAAGATCAGGTCACAGACTCTGTCGCGCGGGCGAAGGCGGGGATCGCTGGATGACCGTGAGCGAGTCCGAACTTCGCCGCGCCATTAACGTCCTTGACCAATACCGCGCGCAACTCGACGGCCTTCAGCGGCAACAGGAGATTCTCACCCTGTCCCTCGAGGAGATGATGCGGGCCCGGGAAACGATGAACCGGTACAAACAGGCCGGAAAGGGTGCGCCGATCCTCGTGCCGGTTGGCGCAAACGCGTTCCTCTTCGGGAAGGTTGCCGATGCCGAACGCACGATCATCGGGATCGGCTCCGATGTCCTTGTGGAAGAGCCCATCCCCGCGGCCCTCGAGCGTCTCGAGATCCGGATCAAAAGCCTCCAGGAAGCGGGGGGGAGCCTCGGGCAGCGCATCGCAGACCTCGATGCTCGCGTCCGCGCCCAATCGGAGTTCGTCCAGGGCGTCTACGAGAACCTCGCGGAGCAGGAAGAGCGAGGCTCGAAGGGAGTCTGAGCGGAGAGGAATGTTCCAGTCGCTGCGGAACAAGCTCCGCGGGTGGCGGAGGAAGGCTGAGCCCGAGGTGGAGGCCGCCCTCGGCGAGAGCGGGAAAAAGATCGATGACCGGAAGCTGGAGGAGATTCTCTATGATCTCGAGATTGCGCTCCTGGAAAGCGACGTCGCGTTCCCCGTCACAAAGGAGATCGTCGACACCCTCGCGGACGAACTGAAGGACAAGAAGATCGCGCGCGGGGCCGACCTCGAGACGGCCATCGAAGCGGCGCTGAAGGCCGCGGTCGAGAAGGTCCTTTCCGCGATGCCGATGGACTTCTTTGGGTTTGTTGAGAAGACACCGAAGCCGGTCGTCATGATGTTCGTCGGGGTAAACGGAACCGGGAAGACCACGGTGATTGCGAAGCTCGCAGACATGCTCCAGAAGCGCGGGAAGACCGTTGTCGTCGGCGCGGCGGATACCTTCCGCGCGGGGGCCATTGAACAGCTCGAGGTTCACGCGCAACGACTCGGCGTGAAGCTCATCAAGCACAAGGCGGGCGCCGATCCCGCGGCGGTCGCGTACGACGCGGTCGAACACGCCCGGGCACGGGAACGGGACGTAGTCCTCATCGACACTGCGGGTCGGATGCAGACGAACCAGAACCTGATGGACCAGATGAAGAAGATCAAGAAGGTCGCGACCCCGCACATTACGATCTTCGTCGGCGACGCGCTCGCGGGAAACGATGCGATCGAGCAGGCGAAGCAGTTTCACGAGGCCATTGGCGTGGACGCGGCGATCCTCTGCAAGATTGACGCGGATGCGAAGGGCGGAGCCGCACTCTCGATTGCCCACACGATCGGGAAGCCCATCCTGTTTGTAGGGACCGGGCAGGGGTACGGCGACCTCGTCCCGTTCGACCCGAAGTGGATGGTCGATCGCCTGTTTGCGGCAGAGGTGTCCTAATCGCTGTGCGGCCGAGAAACCCATCCAAACCGCTTGCGGAAAAGCCACGCGAGATTTGCAGCCGCGTCCCGCACGCCTCGGATTTTTTGTTCCCCCACCCGCACCCCGTAGTCGATCGGAATCTCCCGAAATCGGAAGCCTCTCCGAATGACCTCTAGCTTCAGCTCCTCCGAGAACGCCATGCCGTCATGAAGAAGTTCCAACCGGGTGAGAAGGTCCCGACGAAACGCCCACATTCCGCTTTGACTGTCGCGGATGGGGAAGCCGCACAGGGTCCGGAACGTCATCGTCAGTAACCGATTCCCGAGTCGATGCATGCCGCTCATCGCGCCTTCGGGGAGACGGGAAAGGCGATCACCGGACACGAAATCGGCCTCCTGGCCCTCGATCGCCCGGACGAAGTCGGGAATCCTGTGGGCGGGGTACGTCAGGTCTGCGTCAAGTGTCACGATGATGTCCCCTTGGACGGCCGCAAACCCGGTTTTGTACGCCCTCCCGTATCCTCGGCGCGGCTCGGCGACAACCCTTGCGCCCCTTGCCTTTGCCATCTCGACGGTCCGGTCCTTCGAGGCGGTATCGACGACAATGACCTCATGCGGATCTTGATCCCGGAGGGCAGCGCGGACGGCGTCGAGAATCTGGCCGATCGATCCCTCTTCGTCCCTGGTGGGAATAACGACCGAGACGTGGGGTCGGTCGGCCATCGCCGGCCCATCCGAGGATGCGCCTTAAGGGTATCGCGGAGAGTGTCTACGAGGTCGGCCGAGGGCGGCCAAACATCTTGTACCCAAGATACCCGAGCAAGGCTACTGCAAGTCGTGCCACGGACCACATCGTCACCCGGCGACGAAACATTTCGAGCGGGCGGTACCGCGCCCAGAGTGCACCGTGTTTCAGGGTGAGTTGTTTTCGCCCCGCACCGTTCCAGAACGCCTGCCGGAGGAAGTCGTACAGCGAGTCGCGCGTCCTGTGGTAGATGATTGCGTCGTGGACGTATTCAATCCCGTTCCCCGCGCCCACGGCGCGGAGGTTCAGATCGATGTCCTCCGCGGTCACGAACCAGGGGTCAAAGCCGCCCGTTGACCCGAAGGCATCACGGCGGTACGCCAGATTGCACGACGGGAACGTCACGTCGGAGCCGTGATAGATTAGCTCAACCCGTTCGAGCCCCTCGAAAGGTTTGTAGCCGAGCTGAATCGTCTTTCCCGCCACGATCTGCGCGGACGTTAACGCCAACCGAAGAGCCTTGAGCCAGAACGGATTCGCGATGCAATCGCCATCCGTGAACGCAACGGCCTCGCCCCTCGCACGGGCGACACCGTGGTTGCGGGATTCGCCGCGCGTCCCGCCATGACGGAGGAGTCGGACGAACGGATATCGTCGTGCGTACTCGTCCACGATCGCGCACGTTCGGTCAGCACTCCCGGCATCGACGACGAGGACCTCGAGCGGGCCCTCCTGGGTCACGAGGCTATCGAGGAGATCGCGAATGTTGTTCTCCTCGTTCCGCACCGTGACAATGACCGAGATCAGCACGAGCGCGGCGTAAGGGTGTGCCCGACATGTCCCTTTTGGGGCCAATTCTCATGTCGAAACAATACAGTCGCCCGCGGTTCGGTGGCCGGCAGAGTTCGCAGATTTCTATAATGCCTTCGCTATGTTTATAACGCATCCACTCATCGGACGCGCGCGATGGGGCGTATCGTCACGATTATCGGGACCCGCCCAGAGATCATCAAAATGGCCCCCGTCGTGAAGGCGCTCGACGCCCTCCCGCACGAGCACATCCTCCTCCATAGCGGACAGCATTACGACCTCATGATGGATCGAATCTTCTTCAGAGACATGAAGCTCCGGCGGCCAGATTTCCAGTACGAGCTGAAGGCGCAGCCGCCGCACCGTCAGGTTGCGAACACGATCCTCGGCGCGGCTCCGGTCGTTGGGGGAGCGGACCTCGTCGTTGTCCACGGCGATACGAACACGACGCTCGCCGGCGCGCTCCTCGGTGACAAACTCGGCATTCCTGTCGCGCACGTCGAGGCGGGCATCCGCTCGTTCGACAAGACGATGCCGGAGGAGGTGAACCGGATCCTCACGGACCAGGTGTCGCGTCTCTTGTTCGCCCCGACTCGTACAGGGAAGCGGAATCTCTCGAAGGAGAACATACATCGCGGCGTCCACGTTGTCGGCAACAGCGTGATCGACGCTCTCAACCAAAACCTCCGCGTCGCCAAGAGGACGTCCACGATCATCCGCCAGCTCGGACTGAGGCGACGACGGTATGCCGTCTTGACGTTCCACCGGGCAGAAAACGTGGACCGGGCGGTACGCCTTCGACGAGTCCTGGGGGCGATGCGGGGATTCTCCGCCCGCCATCGAACCGACGGTGTGGTTCCCGTCCATCCGCGGACCGAGAAGATGGCAAGGACGTTCCGGCTCGATTCCTTGCTCGCGCCTGGCTCGGGGCTCCGCGTCGTACCCCCGACGGGCTATCTTGATATGCTCGAACTCGAGCGGAACGCAGCCCTCGTGTTCACGGACTCCGGCGGGCTCCAGGAAGAGGCGTGCTTCTTCCACGTGCCGTGTGTGACCCTGCGGGAGAACACGGAGCGGCCGGAAACCATCGAGATTGGTGCGAACGTGCTCACGGGAACGGATCCGAAGCGGATCCTCGACGCGGCAGACCGGCAGCTCGGCGTTAAACGCAAGTGGTCGAATCCGTACGGGAACGGCACGACGGGGCGTCGGATCGCAGCCGTTGTCGCGCGCTTCCTCGGGTGACGCGATGGGTCGTCGCGTGCTCTTCCTACGGTCGAAGAGCCCGGCGGGAATCGAGCCGAGAATCGACAAGGAAGCCCGGGCCCTTGCCGACGCCGGCTACGACATCTGGGTCCTCCTGTGGGACCGAGGGCTGGAGCATCCGCGATCGGAGAAGAGGGACGGGTATCACATCGAGCGGGTGCGGAGTCCGGCTTCCTATGGGGGACCTGATCTCGTCGTTCGCCTCCCCCTTTGGTGGCTTCGTTGCTTCTTCGGAATCGCGAGGCACCGCCCGGACATTGTGCACGCAATCGACCTCGACACGGGAATCCCTGCTCTCTTCGCGAAACGATTCCTTGGTCACCGCCTCGTGTACGACGTCTTCGAT
>CAYOUM010000099.1:0-1380 GCA_964407185.1 uncultured Methanomassiliicoccales archaeon
TTTGCACCACCAGGCCGACGCTCCTTACACTGTCCGCGGCAATCGACCAAGA
The DNA here is from genome assembly GCA_964407185.1 of uncultured Methanomassiliicoccales archaeon. Taxonomy (GTDB): domain Archaea; phylum Thermoplasmatota; class Thermoplasmata; order RBG-16-68-12; family RBG-16-68-12; genus EA-19. The sequence continues at coordinate 53 of CAYOUM010000099.1, forward strand.
AGATCTCGAAGTCACTCCTCGACGCGGAATTTCATTACGCCGCCAACGAGACCGAGGATCGAGCCGATAATGAATCCGCCACCGCCCGCGGCGCCGACGATTGCAAACAAGACCGCGAGGCGGGCCCCATTGAATGTCTTGCCCCTCGCGATCAACGCACCGGCATAGAGGATGATGAGTCCCGAGATGATCGACACGACCCCAACAAACGGCAGGAAGGGAAGGACGAACCCCGGCGCTGGCACAAGGATGACACCGAAGACATCGAGAATCCCTTGAACGAGAATCAGCAGACCCGCGAGCATGACGATGGCGGACACGCGCCGACCTCCCCCGGGCGTGCATGGCCTCGAGTCCTACATTTGTTTTGCGGCACGCAGATGCCCATCATGGTCGGTCGCCTTGAAGCCTCACGTGTAATTCCCGGAACCGCGTGGCCATGTGGTCCCAGTGGCTTCCGTGCCAGTAGTACCGCCCGCATCCGTCGCAGTGCCAGAACTCGTCCTGCCGCTCGAAAACGCCCTCCGGGACCTTGTCCCTCACGTCGGCCTTGGGTACCTCACGGATCGGCGTGTTGCACACGGAGCAGCGCGTCAGCAGGGCCTCGGGCTGCAGATCGAACGTTCGAGCGACGGCGAGGAGTTGTTCGTCGAGGTCGTCGCTTGTGACGTACAAGCTTCCCGCCACGCGACCCGCGAGTTCGCGATCTCGGGTGAGTAGAACGCGTTCCTCCCGTTCAACCGCGCCGATCAGCGCGGAGTCTTCGAGCGGGCCTGGGTACGCGACATCGTAGCCCAGGAACCGAAGCCACTTCGCGAGGGTGCCGAGCATGTGATCGCAAAGGAACTTCACGGCCATGGCCTCGAGAGGACGTCGACGATGGCGTGGATCGCCTTCCGCTTTGCCCGTCGAAATACTGGGCTCCGAAATCCCGGGTTCCACCCCTCGCCCCCCAACTCGTCCGAGACGACCATGAGGCTCGCGGCTCGGAGGCCTCGGTGGCGGGCGACCGCATACAGGGCAGCCGCCTCCATCTCCACTCCGACGACACCCCGCTTTGCAAGTGCGTGGGCCCTTGCCCGGGGCTCGCGGTATGGAGCGTCCGTTGTCCAGACGCCGCCTTCTCGGTATGGAATCGCCTGGCGGTCCAACGCCGCGCGGATTGCCGCGAGGAGGACGGAATCGGGTCGTGGCCGTCGCGGGGCCCCGTAGTGGCGGGACGTCCCCTCGTCCGGATACGCGAACGTGGGAACGACGATGCTGCCGATCCGCGCCTCGTCGGTCAGGAGGTTCCGCTCCACCAGCGACTTCAGGATCGCCTCACGCCG
>CAYOUM010000099.1:1390-5940 GCA_964407185.1 uncultured Methanomassiliicoccales archaeon
TGCGGACGTCGCGGTGCGCCGTCGTGGCGGGACGTGCCCTCGTCCGGATACGCGACCGTGGGGACGACGCCGCTGCCGATGTGCATGTCCGTGAGCACGGAGCCGGACGCGCCAAACGTGAGGAAGTCCCGCACCCCGCGGGCGGCCATCTCCTCCATGACGATCGCTGCCGCGGGTCCGCCGATGTGGGAGCGCGCAACGAAGACGCGGTGTCGCCCCGCGAGGCCCACACACTGCGACTGGCTCCACGAAGCTTTTTTCCCGCGGATCGCTCGGCGAAACGTTTCGAAGTCTTCGCTGCCGAAGACGATGACGCCCCGGGTCGGAAGGCGGATCTCCGACGGCCGCAGCTTCAAAACGCCTCGGAGGTAACGAATGAAGGCTTGCGGCGTGACGATGTCGTCCGAGTCCCTCAACGCACCACCGCGTACTCCAGCAACACACCGTCTCCAAGAGGCGTCGCTTGCTTGAGCTGGAGGCGAATCGAATCGTCGAGTCGGTTCACGCCCTCCCCGCCAACAAGAGTCGGGGCCGAGTGGCCGCCGAGGACGAAGCTCCCCACGAACACGATGAGCTCGTCTGCGAGGCCCTTGTTCAGGAAGGACCAGTTGGCAGTGCTTCCGCCTTCGACGAGCAACTTCCGCACGCCACGGTCCCAGAGAATCGAGAGGAGCTTGTGGAGGTCGACCTCGTCGTCGCCGCACCGCACGACCTCCGCGTTCGGGAACGTCTTTGTGCACTCGAAGTTCGTCACAACGAGGGTGGGCGCGGACCCGTCGAAGATCGCCGCCGTCTCGGGGCTCGAGCCGTTCGAGTCGAGCACAACCCGAAGCGGGTTCTTTCCCTTCGCGTAGTCCCGTTTCACGGTGAGCTTCGGGTCGTCCATCAGGACGGTCCCGACACCGACGAGGATCGCATCGCATTCCGCACGGAGTTGGTGGACTCTTCGCAAGTCTTCGTCGTTCGAGATCCGAACGCCCGTGCGGGAGTGAAGCGCGATCTTCCCGTCGACGGACATCGCCGCGTTCACGATCACGTGAGGCCGCACGCCTCTCCGAACTCGGCTTCTCCTAATGAAGGCTTCTCGCGACCTTCATGGCGGGAACTGCGATGGCGGGGACATGGCTCCGCTTCGCGCGACGATTGAGATGGAAGGCCATGAGAAGTTCCACGCGACCGGGTATCTCGGTTCGCACGTCCTGATCCATCATCCCGAAAAGGGAAGGGCGCGGGAAGGACCGGGGCCCATGGAACTCGTCCTCCTTGGCGTCGGCGGGTGTACGGCCGTCGACATCATCGACATCTTGCGAAAGAAACGCGAACCGGTCGATGCGTTTCGAATCGAGATCGAGGCGGAGCGGGCGCCGAAGCCGCCAACGGTGTTCACGAGAATCCACATGTTGTATGTCCTTCGCGGCCCGCGGAAGGGGGCGAACGTAAAACGGGCAATCGACCTGTCCATGGAGAAATACTGCGGCGCGAGCATCATGCTGAAGCGGGGCGGCGTCGCGGTCACGACGTCGTACCGCCTCGAGAAATGACCTCTGGTATCAGGGCCGAGACCGTCATGACATCCCTTTAAGTAGGGACGGGAAGTTGCGACTTCGGCCATGGACGGCATCCAGATTTATGAGCTCAAACGGATGGATTTGCGCGGCGCCACGGTCATCGACGGCTTCCCGAGCGTCGGGCTCGTATCGAGCATTGTCGCGAATTATCTGATCAACGCGCTCGGGCTCACTCAGATTGGGATCATGGACTCGACGTACTTCCCGACCGTATCCCTCGTCCGCGACGGTCAGCCGATGAATCCCGTGCGGATTTATGGCGGGCCGAAGCAGGAAGGGCGGGACCAGATCGTCGTGTTCATCTCCGAGTTCCAGCCGCCGCCGAACATGATCAAGGGAATCGCCGCGACGGTCCTCGACTGGACACAGGACCAGCGGTGCAACCTCCTCGTGTGCCCCGAGGGATTGATCGTGGATTCCGCATCCTTGGAGGAGGACCGCCAGATCGAGGTCTATGGCGTTGGCTCGACGGACAAGGCGACGGAGTTGCTCCGGAAGAACTCCGTAATGTTGTTCGAGGAAGGCGTGATTACCGGTGTGGCGGGCGTCCTGCTGAACGAGGGCCGGCGGCGGGACTTTGACGTAATCACGTTGCTGAGCGAGGCCCATCCGGACTATCCCGACGCGCGTGCCGCCGCCCGCGTGATCGAGGTCATCGAAAAATTGCTCCTCCACACGGAGATCGATGCCCGCCCGCTCTATGAAGAGGCGGAGCGAATCGAGATGCAGCTGAAGTCGATTCAGCATCAGGCGGACGCCGGGAAGAAGCCGAGCGCGCCCGTCCGGCCGAGCATGTACGGGTAAGCGGGCGTCGGACACGTCCCTGCCCGCGACTGCGGCTGGAAGAAGCGACCGTAACCTTCACGGTGGCCGACCACGTTCTGTCGCACATGGGCAAATTGAAGGAATCTGTCGTGCCCCGCTTCCGTGAACGAGCTTGCCCACGCGACCACACACCCCTCGTCGCCGAGAAAGTGGCGGTGAGGGGCCCGGACGTGACGATTGACAAGTGCCCGTCGTGCGCCGGTGTCTTCTTGGACAAGAACGAGCTTCTGCGAATCAGCGGCGACTTCAGGCTGAACAAGTATCTTCGTGACAAGGTCGCCCTCGATTCCGATTCGCAGCTCGTGTGCCCGCATTGTGGGGGCATCATGGACCTCGAGCACATTGCAGGCGTCGAGGTGGAGGTCTGCCTCACATGCTTCGGCTTGTGGCTCGATGGGGGCGAGCTCGCGGCGCTCAAGGACAGAAGGAATGCCGCGCCGATTCCGCTCACGTCGGAGAAGCGTCAAGAGATCGCGCGAGGGGAGAAGGCGACGAAGGACCGGCGGGGAAGGTTGAGAAATCCGTTCGCCGATCTCGACCGCGCGTTCGGCGAGTTTGCCCGGCGCTATCTGTAATTGCGGGACCCGCACATTTGCAAGCAGAATCGAGTGTCTATTCATGTGAAGCGGACGGGCGCAACATCGCTATCGGGAAGCAAGTCATCGCAGTGTGGACGACCGGGCCGGGGTAATCGATACGCGGCTGAGGAGCCCCAGCGAGGCGATGTTGAACTGTGTTCCAAGGAACGAGCCGAGAAGCCACATCACAGTCCGCATGTGCTCTGTGACCTCCCGCACGTGGAATTCCGATGGGCCTGACCCCATGGCGGCGTAAACAAGGACCTGGTCCGCCGCGTGCGCGTCGATGGTGGCGCCGCTCTCGATCTCATCGAGAAGCGCGATGGCGGCTTCCTCGCCCACTTTCTCCGCACGCTTCCCCTTTTCCGCCAGCGCGCTCGCCCCGAGGATCGTTTCCGAAGTCTCAGCCCATAACACGATCGCTCCTCCAGGGCCCATGGCCCGGTCCGGGCCCAGAGTTTCATCGTGAACCCGGACCGCCATGTAGCGGGAGAGCGGCTGGAGCGCCCCGGACTTCATCCGCTTCACGACATCCTCCGGAAGGTTCGATGCATGGGCTCGTCCCGCGATCCGCTCGATGTCTCCGCGCTTCGGAAGGACGAGAGGCGTCCACTCCCGCACACGCTCAACCTCGACACGAACGAGCCCGCCGCCGCGAGGATAATATCCCCGCATCCCGACCTCGACCTTCGCTCGCGCCCCCATCTTCCGGAGAAGCCCAAGGAATACGTGGCCGAAGTAGTCGAGCGGCGGCGACCACGGAACGTCCGTCCCGCCGCGGATCGTGAGGGTGACGTCGCCCGCCCGGAATGCCGCGGGGAGGCAGGCTTGGAGCACGAGAGCAATCGATCCCGCGGTACCAACATCGAAGGAGAACGAGCCGCTCCGCAGCGGCCCAGGGTGGAATTCGATCGTGCGGGACCCGATTGCAAGTCCCTCTGCAGATGCGTTGCACAACATCCCGACGGCCTCCACGGCGGTGAGGTGCTGGGCCGCGAGACCCGGATTCTTCCGCTTCGCGCGGATGTTCGTGATGCGGACCGGGGTCGACGTGAGCGCGGAAAGGGCAACGGCCATCCGGAGGATCTGCCCGCCACCCTCTCCATGCGAGCCGTCGATCTCGAGAACGCTCATCACGCAGGGGATGGGGACGGCTCGATGTTAAGGCTCTGTTCCCGCCGTCGTCGCGCCCACTTCTCCAGTTCGACCGCGAAGAACACTGTGCTCGCTATGAGCGTGGCGAGGAGAAGGTCATCCAGCGGCAACGCACGCGTGTGGAAAGGAGCTTGGAGTACGGGCACGAAAATCACCGCGAGCTGGAGGCCGACGGTGAGGGCGACGGCCGCAATCAGATACCGGTTCCGGAAGAATCCGGCAGTGAACACGGACTCCCGGGAAACGCGGATCGCGAGGACGTGGAACACCTGGAACATCGCGACGGTATAGAATGTGAGCGTCCGGGCCTCGTCGATGTCGCCCTGGGGAAGCGCCCACAGGTACAGTCCGAGGGAACCGACGGCCATGAGGGAGCCGACCCATACGATATGGAATGCGATTCCGCCCGCGAGGATTCCTTCCT
>CAYOUM010000100.1:0-5869 GCA_964407185.1 uncultured Methanomassiliicoccales archaeon
CACGCGCTCGCGAATCGCGGCCTCCTGAGCCCGGCGCTCACGGAGGCGCAGAAGGCTGCGACGATTGCGGCGGCGAACGCCCTAAGCGGTTTCGTCGTGCTTGGCGGCACGATGACCGCATTCTGGCTCAATGTTCTCTGGTCGATGGCCTCCCAGCTCTACTGGGAAAAGGAGATTGGGAACCTCCAGCTCTACATGATGGCGCCGATGTCCCGCATGGCCCTCCTCGGAGGGATGGCGGTCGGAGGGATGTTTATGACGTCCGTCCGCGCGATGACGACGCTCGTCGTCGGCGTGGTCGTGTTCTCCGTCATCCTACAGGTCACGAACCCACTCCTCCTCCTTGCCGTCTTCTTCGTGACCCTCATCGCCCTGTACGGAATGGGGATGGCGCTCGCCTCGCTCTATCTCCTCTGGGGTCGGGAGGCGTGGCACCTGTCCGCGCTCCTCGAGGAGCCGATCTACTTCGCGAGCGGCTTCAACTTCCCAGCGGGCGGATTCGCTCGGATGGGAGGTTGGGGTCGGGCGGTGCTCACATTTGCGACGTTCATCCCAGCGACGGTCGGGCTCGACGCGATGCGCCAGATGATGTTTCCAGGCGCCTTTTCCCTGCCCATTGATGCATTCGGCGTGAGGCTCACCCCCGAAATCGAGCTCGGGGTTCTCCTCATCCTAGCGGTGGCGTTCCTGTTCCTGGCGCGGTACGCCCTCGCGTACCTCGAAATGCTTGCGCGGCGGGAAGGGAGGTTAACATCACGGCATCAGTAGAGGCGTCCTCGTCGACCGCTAGGATTCACTGGCGGACCTTCAAGGTGGCCGCCTGGCTCGGCTGGCAGATGGACTCGAACTGGACCGAGCCTTGGCTCTTCGCGGTGTACAGCGTCGTCAAGCCGGTGGCGGGAGCGTTCATCCTGGTCCTGATGTATCTTGTGTTTGCGATCATTGGTGGATTTCAGGACCCCGACCTGTTCTCTTTCATATTCGTTGGAAACGCGTTCTTCATTTTCGTCGGGGCCGCGCTTCTGGGAACGTTCGAGGTAGTACAGTCGGACCGAGAATGGTATCAGACGATCCGCTACGTCTACGTCTCGCCGATTTCATATTACACGTACATCGTAGGTCGTGCGACGTCGAAGATCGCGGTTGCCTCTCTTGCGGTCCTGATCACGATCGCGTTTGGTGTCCTTGCCCTAGGCGTCCGCATCGACTTCGCACTCACGGAGATTCCGCTGCTTCTTTTGGCGCTGCTGCTCGGCTTGTTTTGCCTAATCTCCATCGGCATCTGTCTGGCGGGCGTTTCCTTCATGATCGCGAGGCACACGCAGGGACTCGCCCAAGGCATCCCGGGCATTTTTTACGTGTTCTGCGGCGTCCTATTCCCGCTAACTGTCCTCCCGCCATGGGCTTGGGGGATCAGCCGCGCGATTCCGCTCACGTATTGGTTTGAATTGATCCGAAGGATTCTCCTGCCGCCAAATACGATCTTGACAGGGCTGACGGACTTCGCGGGGTTGGAGATTCTTGCCCTCCTTGTCGCGTCGGGCCTGATATTCTTCCTGATGTCCCTTGGGATATTCAAGCTCGGAGAGTACCTTGCGCGGAGGGCCGGGAAGATTGACATGACGACGAGCTACTGATTGTCGTCTGCGGTCGAACGCTTCTCACGAAGATACGGAAAGCGTCGGATGTCTCCACACGCTACACATGTGGTCGTGATTTTCCCGCGCGCCACGCGCACTCGGCAATTCACACCGGGCACAAGGAATGCATGGCACTTCCGGCAGTATCGGCGCTTGAACTCCCGCGGGATCCGTACGTTGTACCGCATCCCGATCTTGGCGGCCAGGGAGGCGTACCGGTTCGCCCGCGTCACGTTCTCCTGAAGGGCCTCTTTCTCCGCGAGACGAAAAAGGGTCTCGATCCGTTCCAGCGCGATTCGGCGCTCGGAGCCGCGCTTGCGCCGCCGGGGCATGGAAGATGAATGCAGCCAGGCTCGCTTAAACGATTTCTACGGGCCGTGCCCTGTGAGGGACCGAGCGGCACAACGTTTTTCCCGATTGATGCCATCCGAACAGTCGAGGAGATCCCATGAAGCAACGCGTGAAGGCGATTTACCGCCATCTCGACGGCGCCGCCGACGTGATCGTGTTTTCGAATTCAACCGACCCGCACATCGACATGTCGTTCTTCTACGCAACGGGGCTCACGGACGGCCTGTTCGAGGGCTGCACCGCGTGGCTGTTCCCGGGGGGCCGGTGCGAGATCGTTGTCTCTGCCCTGGAGGAGGAAGCCGCGAAGAAGAGTGGCATCCCCCTCCGTCGGTACCGGAACCGGGACGAGCGTCTCGCGGCGATGAAGCAGCTCCTCCGGGGGGTGCGCCGGATTGGCATCAACGGTTCAGAAATCACGCATCGAGCATTCCTGGAGTTGAAGAAACTCGCTCCCAAGGCAAAATTCACGGACGTTGCCGAGGCTGTGATGAAAGCACGCCTTGTGAAAGACGACTCGGAACTCGAGAGGATACGTCGCGCCTGCGACATCGCGTCGCGGTCGTTCCAGCAAATTCTCGCATTCATCAAGCCCGGGCGGGTCGAGGGCGAAATCGCCGGAGAGCTCGTGTACACGATGCAGAGGAACGGAGCGTCGGGTGCGTCCTTCCGGACGATCGTCGGATCGGGCCCGAACTCCGCGGAGCCGCACTACACGGCCGGCCCCCGGAAGCTCGAGCGCGGGGACCTCGTCGTGATCGATTTCGGGGCACTGTACGAGATGTATCACTCCGACATCACCCGAACGGTCGTTGTCAGTGAAGCGACCTCGGAGCACCGGGAGATGTACGAGACCGTTCGGCAGGCGCAGGACGCGGCAATGGAGAAGATGCGGGCGGGCGCAAGAGGCAAGTCCGTCGACGCGGCGGCTCGAAAGCTCATCGATTCCACGAAGTACAAGGGTCGGTTCATCCATAGCGTAGGTCACAGCCTTGGGCTGGCCGTCCACGACGGTGCGCGCCTGAACGCCACGAGCAACGTTGTCCTGAGGCCCGGGATGGTGTTCACGAACGAGCCCGGCGTATACGTTCCGGGTTTTGGCGGGGTTCGCGTGGAAGACGATATCCTGATCACGAGGTCGGGCCCCGAGATTCTTTCCTCGGCTCCGAATGAGTTCCTTGTCGTTGGCTAGCGAACTCCGGAGGCTGACGTCCGACGGAATTCTGCCTCCAGAATTGACATTCGAATCAGGTTCACGAATCGATTCCGCTTGAACAGGTCGTCCCTTCGAACTCCCTCGCGGACGAACCCGCACTTCTCGTACGACTTGATGGCCCGCTCATTGTAGTCGAGCACATCGAGGGACACCTTGTGGAGCCGGAGGTGCTCAAACGCGTACCGGAGGATCGTTCGCATGGCATCCGTTCCATGCCCCTTCGACCAGAAATCGTGCTCACCGATCACGATGCCGACGTCCGCCTTCCGATTCACGCGGTCGATCCGATGGAGGCCGATGTTCCCGATGTGCACGCCTTCGACGTGGATTCCGTAGATTTCCTCATCGATCTTCTGGCGGTACTCGTCGAACCACCGCTCCTCCTCTGTCATTGTGAGAGGCCCTTCGCGGCCGAGGAAGTACGTGACCTCCGAATCGTTGAACCACTTCACGCATCGAGCGAGGTGCTCCCGCGCGAGCGGCTTCAGGACGACGCGTTCTCCGTGCAACGGGTCCCGTTGCATAGAGGGCACGCGAACCGGGTATGCCATATAGAGCTACCCTTCCCCGAAGTTCAGTATACTTGGACGGAAACCCTGGAGCGGTTTTCACATCTGGAAATGGGACCGCTCCTATTATGTGGGAGCCCGGCGCACGTGTCCCTCCGTGAAGGCTGGAGCCGTTTCGGATGCAGCCCTCGCCATCGGCGCGGATATCCTGATCCCGCTCCTTTTCGCGATGATCCTCATCACGATTGCGCTCGCGATTCTTGTCTACCGTCGTTGGCGCGGGATTGCATGGGGGACGCGGGGGCGGCCGAAGGCCTCTTCGTTGGAGCCTGGCCTTGTATACGCGGTTCCAGACGCACAACCGGATCGCGCATTCCAAGTTTTCGGGGTTGAAGTGGCGCGAGGCGCGAGGGGGCTCGTGCTCAGCCGACTCCGCCCCGACGATCTGCGGGAGCACTACCGCCTCGGCCTCGGAGTGCAGACCCAGTGGCTGAGCCGAGGGTACGGCAAGGACGCGGTGAACCCGACGAACCTGGGGGCGCTCGCCCACGACATCGAACGGTTTGTCAGCGGGAAGGAGAACAGCATCGTCCTCGTCGACGGCCTCGATTACCTCCTCGTGCAGGCGGATTCCCGCCAGGTCGTGAAGTTCGTCCGAAAACTCGGGGAAATCGCATCGAACCACAAGTCGAAGGTGTTGTTGCCCATCAATCCCCGAGCCCTTCAAGAGGCCCACCGGGCGCCGATCCTCAGAGACCTCCGGGTGATCTGAGCCCGAGGGGGATTGAAGAGACTACGTCCCGTGGTGACGCTTCCGCTCCGCGACCCGTCTCTCCTTCTCCTTCAGGATCTGCTTCTCCAAGAGGTCCATAAGACCCGTCATCGCCATGTGGAGGTCCCAGTCGAAATGTGTGAGGTAGTACATCCGATGGGTCGTGGCGAACCGTGCGCGAAGGGAACTCTTAACCCGATCCCCCTCCGCCTTGTAGGTCTGAACGTGAATCGTGAGCGTGCGTGGAGTGACAACCTGGGCGAGCTTCGCCATCGTCTTCCGGATGATGTCGTAGAGGCTCTCGTACACGTCCGACTGCTCCTCAAGTCCGCTGATCTGGACGAGGAGCTCCTCCCGCTCCTTCAGGCCCGCCACGAGCTCGATCAGGTCGAGCTTCGTTACGATGCCCGTCGGCGTCTCCCCGTCCACGACGACCACGCTTGAGATGTCATGCTTCAACATCAGTTCTGCCACCCGGTCCACCGTGGACTCCGGACCGATGGTCACAACGGGGTACCGCATGACGCCCTTCACCTCGATTGCGAGCTTCTCCTTCTCTCCCGCGATCTCACCTTCGTGGGCCTTCGTCTTCGGCCGTGCGAAGAGGCCCGCGACGTCCTTGTGACCGACGACGCCCACAAGCTTCCCCTTGTCGCTGACCACGGGCACGGTCCGCTCGCCGAGGCTCTGCATGAGTCGAATCGCGTGCACTACGGGGTCGTTCTCGTGCACAACCTGCGGGTGGGGCGTGAGCACCGTGGCAACCCTTGCTCCGGAGAACTCATGGAGCTGGGCGATCGCGCGGACGATGTCCGTCCGGCTGAGGATGCCCACGAGCTTCTTCCGTTCGCACACCGGAAGGGCGCGAAATCCACCCTGCAGCATCCGTTCCGCGACGCTCGGCAGATCGTCCCCCGGCGACACCTCGGGCGCCGGCTGCGCGAGTGTCATCGCATTCGTCCCGGGAGGAAGCGCCTTCCGGCGCATGATCCCCGTCATCGTGACGAGGCCCGCGACCTCCTTCCCCTTCATGATGGGGACTTCGTGGATGTCATGCCGTTTCATCTTACCGAGGATGTCCCCCAGGTTCTCCTCCGGCGACGCCGTCACCGGGTCGCGGGACATCACGTCCCGGACTCGGAGGTCCGACAGACTCGAGCGTCGCATGGGGGCACCCGCTTCGATGGGGGTCCGGTGCAAAGCCCAAATCCTATTTGAACGTTCTTTGCGCTACTCGGTCCCACGATGATCGCACGGGCGCGCGTCGTCTTTCGGGGCCTCGTCCAGGGCGTCTACTTTCGGGCGCATTGCCAACGGAGGGCCGAAGAGCTCGGTCTCCTCGGCTACGTTCGCAATCTTCGCGATGGGACGGTTGAGGCCGTCT
>CAYOUM010000101.1:0-4024 GCA_964407185.1 uncultured Methanomassiliicoccales archaeon
CTCATCCATCAACTCGCCAAACCTACGTGGGGCAGGTTCCTCGATGAACGTATGCAAGATGTCGAGGGTGTGCGGCTTTCCGAGCACCTTGAACAGTTCCCCGATTCTGCAGCTTTGCCTTGCAATGTGAGGTCGCTTCACCACTTTGATTGGAGTCGCCGGGGAGGTCGTCCTCCGGTCTGTCATGTGGGCAACTATCTCTGTGAAACTATTAATAATATCCGTCGTGAAGTAACACTCCCTTTTCGGGAAGTCGCTTTCCAACTTCTCCATGGATAGTATAAATAGTTCCCAAACGATAGTGCCGTCCATGGCAGGGGCTATGAAATCGAAGCTGACAGGGACGACGAAACCACGAATCGGAATCTTGGGCACGGGAGGGGTCGCGCGGGCGCTCGCCACCGGGCTCGTCCGCGCGGGCCACCAAGTCCAACTCGGCTCTCGCCAACCTGAGAAAGCGCATGCAGACGAGGCCGACTTTCCAAGGGGCGTACCGATTCAAACGCACCGCGGGGCCGTCGAGTTCGGAGACGTCGTGATTCTCGCAGTCCCGTATGCGGCGGTCCGTGACGTCGTTGCGACAGTTGGTCCAAAGGCCTTTGCGGGAAAGACCGTCATCGACGCAACGAATGCACCGTACGAATCCGCTCTCGGCCGCTCCACCTCGGCCGCAGAGGAGATTGCGAAGATCGTGCCCGACGCCCATGTTGTGAAGGCGTTCAACACGATGTTTGCGCGGCACATGGCCACCGGAAAACTGGGAGAGGAAAAGCTGTTATCCCTCGTCGCAGGCGACGAGCAGACGGCGAAGGAACATGCCCTTGCTCTATCACGCGACATCGGGTTTGATGCGGTGGACGCGGGCCCGCTGTCCTCCGCTCGATACCTGGAAGCGATGGCGATTCAGAATATGACGCTTGCATTCCGACTCAAGATGGGGACGGGAATCGGCTTCAGGTTGGTCCGGGAATAGGCCCCCATCGAAGGCTCTCCGAAGAACGCAGGGAGGAACGCGGACCATGGGCCTCGTCTATGGTGTATATGCGCCGAACGCACCGAACTTGATCGCACCCGAGGTGTTCGGGAACATGGGAGAGGCGACGGCGAAAGCGCTCCGCGCGCTCGATATCACGAACCGGATCCGGCCTGACGCGATCCTTGTCGCAACGCCGCACTGGGTTTCCCGCGGACCATTCCTCGTCCAAGCGAGCGCCCGCCCGAAGCAGATCTACGATTTCAGCGGGTTCCCGCGGAAGCTGTACGAAGTGCGGTATGCCCCGCCGGGTGATCCGGAGCTTGCGCGCCGGATCGTCGACGAGGGACGGCGCCGACACCTCGATGTCACGACGACCGAAGAGTGGGGCCTCGACCACGGGGCGTGGGCGACACTCGTGAACCTCGTTCCTCGTGCGGACATCCCGACCGTTCCCCTCTCGATTACACCGTTGCCCGCCGAGGAGCACCTCGCGTGGGGCGAGGCGATCGGTGCGGCGATTGCGAAGTCGGAGAAGCGCATCGCATTCGTGGCCACGGGATCGATCACGCACCGGCTCGACCGGTTCGATCCCTCGTGGTCGGCACCCTGGCCCGAGGCGGAGCAGATTGAGAAGGACATCGTGGACCTCATCCTCTCCCGCCAATACAAGGACCTCGCGAACTTCGACCCGAATCGATGGGCGATCGTCGCACCAGAGGGGGACCTTGCACCCTTGTTCATCTTGGCCGGGGCACTCGGGTCGGCTCTCAAGCCGCGTCTCCTTACGATGGAACAGGCGTTTGGCTCAGTGGGCCTGACGACGATCGAATTTCTCCCGAAATGAAGGGCCGGCAATGGGGGAGGCCGCGTGCCGGTGACCGAACCACGTGGCTTGTCGTCGGCATCACGCGCCTCGAACGGATTTGCGGTATCGCATGACCCGCTCCGATGAATTACTGGCTAGGATCAAGTGGGCGACGCAGATTCGAGGGCGGTCCGTAGGCACATTTCTTCATAAGCCGCGAATGATTCCGGTCTCGGGTAGCGGTTCGCGGGATACGGTCGTTCGAATCCCGCGAGCGCCGAGGAGGGGCGCGCGAGAAGTACCCAAGTCCCGGGTCCGGGAGGAGGTGACAGACATAGGGACGCCAACGTACGAGGATGCCAACATCGTCGTGCGGCTCGCCCAGTGGTGGTCCGTTGGGAAGGTTGACGAGGCGGCGAATTTTGCTTGGAGCGATCGGTTCGTACCCACGTATGGCGCGTTCGTGAAGAAATTCCCGCCGGGAAGCGAGGAGTATCGGAAGCTGGTGAACCTTTGCGCGTGGTACGAGACCGTCGGTACCCTGCACAAGCACGGCCTCATAAACCGGGACCTCCTCTTCGACTGGCTCGCCGTCGCGCCGATCTGGAATCGCCGCAAGGGGTTCGCCCTCGGCATGCGGAAAGACCGCGGGGTAGCTGAGTTGTGGGAAAACTTCGAGGCGATGGCCAAGGCTCAGGAGATGTAGCCGATTCACCACGCGACACGGCCGCGCATCGGTCCACGTTTCGGAATCTCAGGAAGGCTTACGTAGCCTTCTCGTCCTAGCGGGAGGGCAATGGACATTCAAATCGTCCCCTTCGACCCACAGACGGCGTCCCGCGAGGAGTGGCAGCGGTTCCATGTGTATCGGCGGGCTAGCCACATGGAGACAGACCCGGAGGACCCAATTCTCGAGGACGAGACGGTCGAGCGAGCAGACCGGCATCCGCACCCGCATTGGGATTGGCGCCGGCTCGCGGTCCTCGATGCGAATCGGCCCGACCTCCAGATCGGGGAGATCTACTTCGAGTTCAGCCGACCGGGAACCCCGACCCACGAGACGAACGCCCACATCGGGTTCTCGTGGCTCGGGCTCCTGAAAGCGCACCGTCGACAGGGCATTGGGTCCAGACTGCTCCCGAAGATCTTCGAGCTCGCGAAGGAGCACGGGCGGACAATCGTCCAGAGTTGGTGCGAGGAGGCCGACGGGAAAGCGTTCGCGGCGGCGATCGGGGCGAAGGTCGTGTCCGAACGTCGTCAGAACCGGTTGAACCTCGACGAGGTGGACTGGGCGATGGTCGAGCAGTGGGCGAAGGAGGGCCCCGTCCGCGGCCCGGGGACAACGATCCGGTGGTTCGAGAACCGGATCGACGACGACGTGATCGAGCCGTACTCGAGCCTCTACACGAGCGTGATGAACCAGCAACCGTTCGACGACGCGAGCCACGGCGACTTCATCGTCACACGGGAGGTGTTCCGGGACCGCGAGGCGCGGAACGCGGAGCTCGGCGCCCGCTGGATCACGGTCGTCAGCGTCGAACCGAACGGAGACCTGTCCGGGCTCACGGAGATGACGCACCTCCCGGACAGCAAGTGGATGATCTGGCAGAACCTGACGGGCGTGCGGGACCTGTACCGGGGCCGCGGCCTCGGGAAGTGGCTGAAGGCGGAGATGCTCCTCCGGGTCCGGCGGGAGCTCCCGCAGGTTCGGGTCGTCGCTACGGGCAATGCGTCCTCAAACGCTGCGATGTTGTCCATCAACGAGCGCCTCGGGTTCCAGACCCACAAGGAGCCCGTCATCGTGGAGATGACGCGGGAGGCGCTCGAGGAGTATCTCAGGACGCTCGCGTAGCCAGAAGTGTCCCGCCTACTTCCCTCGGGAAGTCGCACGCATCCGGTTCGCGATGTCCTCTATGAGAGCGATCTCGTTCGCGATGAACCCTCCGTGTAGGCCGCTTGGGTGGCCTCCGGGGGACCTGTGGTCGCGTCCCTCGCGACGATCACGTCGAACCCGTGTTCTGCGGCGTCGCTTCGATCCCCGTATTGCGGGGGCGCGAACTTCTTAAGGCCCCCATATCATCCCGCGGCGTGAAGGATCGTTCCGCGACCGCGCGGCTCTCCTCTCTCGTGGGCGGTTCCTTGATGGCGCTTTTCGGCGCGTTCGTGACGAAGGCGGGTTTCGATCTTCTCTACCCGGCGCAAACGGGAGCGGGTGAAGCCCTCGTGAACGAAGGGATGATTAT
>CAYOUM010000101.1:4034-5851 GCA_964407185.1 uncultured Methanomassiliicoccales archaeon
GTGTTAATCGTGCTCAACATCTACGCCGGCTACCAGTGGATGACGGCCGGCGGCGGCATCCTGCACCAGATGGCAGAGCAGAGACGCGCGTGGGCCGCGTTCGTGATCGCCCTCGCAATCCTCGGGTGGGCGCAAGGAGCGGCATTCGCCTTGGGTTCGGGGCTCTCGGGGTTGTTCTTCGCCGCATCGATCGGTCCGATCTTGTCCCTCGTCGGTGGGATTCTTGCGATCCAACGCCCTCCGTCGGAATGAGGATCGTCTTGTGCGCCGCGTCCTCCTCCGATGAAATTCTGGGGCCGACCGAGCTCGCGGTCCACGTCGTGTCTTAAGACCTCGGAGTGAAGTGCTGGAACCGCTCACGCGCCGAACCACTGTTCGAAGCGTTCTCGCTCGAAGCGACGCTTTCCTTCGAGGCCCGCTTCGGACGGAGGACCGAGGACGAGCCGGGGCCCTCCAGCTTCGAGAAGGAATATCTCCGCGGGAGCTGCCTTCCCTTGGCCGACATCGATGAAGCACACGCCCGTCCCAGGATAGGTCATCGCCAGGCCCGCGCCGAGTTCCGCCGCGAGCGTCCGCGCTACGACGCGGGCCTGGGCCTCCGCGAAGACCCCCGCCTTTGGATGCGGGTTGCCGGCAGGAAGCTTGATCGCCGTCACGTCTCCGACGGCGTATACACCCGAGACTTCGCTCGCGAAGGTCCCGAGCTTGACGGGGACGAATCCAGAGGCGTCCGTCAGGCCCGCGTCGCGGACGACCCGCGGCGCGCGGTGGGGCGGCATCGCGGCAAGGATATCGTACTCGACATTGGAGCCGTCCTCATAGGAGACGACGCGTCGTTCGGGATCGACGAGTTTCGGTTTGCGGGTCGGGTGGAATTCGATCCCGTGCTCCGCGAGCATCGCCTTGATGGCGTCGCCCACGGCTTTCCCCGCCAGGGGCAAGGGTTGCGGCTCTGGGGTCGTGACGATGAGGCGGATCGCGTCCCGCACTCCCCTTTGGCGAAGGAGGTCGTCAATCAGGAAGGCATACTCGTAGGGTGCGGGCGGGCACTTGAAGGGCACGGAGGAAACGAGGATGAGGATTGTTCCTCCTTTCGCGATAGAGACCGCTTGTTTCAAGTGCAGTATCGAAGACACGTCGCACAAGTTGTAGGCGCCCTCCGCGAGGCCGGGCACGAGTTCGAGGGCGAGTTCCGCGCCGAGCGCGACGACGAGGCGGTCGTAGTCGAGGTCGTGGCCCTTCGTGTGGACGATGCGGGCGTTCGTGTCGATTGAAACGACCTCATCGTGGAGGAAACGGACATGTGGAGCTCGGAGGTCGGAGTAGGATCGCTGCCCTTGTTCAGGCGTCCGGCGGTCGGCGAGGACCCACTGCATTGAAAACCCCATCTGAAACGAGGCGTTGCGTTCGACGAGCGTCACCTCGGCCTCCCCTTCCGCGGCGAGGCGGTCGAGCTCTGTCGCCAACGTCAGGCCGGCGAACCCTCCCCCCAGGATAACGATCTTCTCCATTACCCTCCCCGGACGGAATGGGCCCGGAAGTCTAAAGCTCATTGTGTCGCGTCGTAAGACCGGTTGGCCCTCGTTCGGCGTGCGCGCCGACGCAAGGTGCCTAGCCTTTCGCCTGCCTCAGTTCAGCGTACGCTTTGAACCCCTCGAGGGCCATGAGTAGGCCGAGCACCGTCGCCAGCATCGTCTCCCACAGCAACAGCGGCGGAATCGGCTCCCCGACCGTCGCTGGCAAGGAGGGCCGCGGAGCCAACGACGAAGACCCCGCCTAGGATGATCGTGCCCACGTACGCCCATCGCTTGGCCTTC
>CAYOUM010000102.1:0-2972 GCA_964407185.1 uncultured Methanomassiliicoccales archaeon
CGTGTACGCACTGCTCGAGCTAACGGAAGCGGTCGGAGACGTTGATCGCGTGTCGAAGGACGACGCCCGCCGGCTCCTGTCCTTCTTCGGAGAGGTGTCGCGAATTCTTGGAGTCTTCGAGGGGCCCCAGGTGCTCTGAGCCGAGGCTTCATTTCGCGCTGTGTTCGCCCCTGCCCGAACAGTGAACAAGGCGTTCACCTCCCCAAACCTTTTATCGAAGTCGCGCATCGGAGCCGCTTGCTCCAGTAGGTTGAGCGATGGTCGAGTTCAAGGCCGTGATTGCAGACGCCAAGTCGGGGCGGACGTACAAGCGCGACGTCACGGGCCAGTTCGCGAACGCGCTCGTCGGTCGCAAGATTGGCGAGGAGATCGACGGCCTCTTTGTCGGCCTGCCCGGGTACAAGCTTCAGATCACCGGGGGAAGCGACAAGGATGGGTTTCCAATGAGGCCGGACGTGCCGAGCCCACGTCGACGGAGAATCCTGCTTTCTGGCGGGGTCGGATTCCGCCCAGCCCGCCCTGGGCTGCGGAAGAAGAAGACGATCCGCGGGAACACGATCTCGCCGGACATCTTGCAGCTGAACCTGAAGATCACACAGCGCGGGCCGAAGTCGATCGAGGATGCCTTCCAGGAACAGAAGAAGTGAATCCTCGCGTTCGCGCCACAAACCTTCTTATTGGACCTCCTGTTTCGAGCGGTTTCGTGTTGGTGACAGCTTCGTGAAGGCGCCCCTGCAACCCTCCGTGAACATCGGTACCGTCGGCCAGGTTGACCATGGCAAGACCGCCCTCGTGAAGCTCCTCACGGGGGAATCGACGGATCGACATTCCGAGGAGATCAAGCGCGGGATCTCGATTCGCCTCGGATACGCGGACGCCGTGTTCTACAAGTGCCCGAAGTGCGAGCCTCCGCAAGCGTATGGGACGAGCGAGACCTGCAAGAACTGCGGGTCGAAGGCGGAGGTGCTGCGGGCGGTGAGCTTCGTCGACTCGCCCGGGCATGAGACGCTGATGGCCACGATGCTCAGCGGTGCGGCAATCATGGACGGTGCGCTCCTCGTGATCGCGGCGAACGAGAAGGTGCCGCAGCCGCAGACGAAGGAGCACCTCATGGCGCTCACGATCATCGGCGTGAACCGGATCATCCTCGTTCAGAACAAGATTGACATCGTGAGCGAGGAGCAAGCGGTCGAAAACCTGCGGCAGATCAGGGAATTCGTAAAGGGGACGATCGCGGAGAATGCGCCGATCATCCCAATATCCGCCCATCACGACGTGAACGTCGACACTCTCATCGAGACGATCGAGAAGGTGATTCCTTCGCCGAAGCTGGATGAGAAGAAGCCCGCGAAGATGTATGTCGCGCGGTCGTTCGACGTGAACCAACCGGGAATCACGCCGGAAAAGATTGTCGGCGGTGTGATGGGTGGCTCTCTCATGCAGGGGAAGCTCAAGGTCGGGGACGAGATCGAGATCACTCCAGGGCGGCAGGTTGGCTCCGGCACGCGGACAGAGTGGGTGAACATCACGACGTCGGTCCGCTCCCTTCACACCGGCGGGCAATCCCGCAAAGAGGTTCGCCCCGGTGGGCTGATCGCGATCGGCACCAATCTGGACCCCTACTTCACGAAGTCGGACTCGCTCCTCGGACGAATCGTCGGTCCTCCGGGCTCATTACCGCCGGTCCTGAACAAGCTCAGCGTTGAGGTCCACCTCCTCGAGCGCGTTGTCGGGACGGCGGAGGACTTGAAGGTCGAGGACATCAAGACGACGGAGCCGCTCATGGTGAGCGTCGGCACGGCGACGACCGTCGGCGTCGTGACGAGTGCACGGGAGGACCTCGCCGACATGACGCTCAAGATCCCCGTCGCCGCGGAGCCCGGACAACGGGTGGCGGTGAGCCGCCGGATCGGCGGGAAGTGGCGCCTCATCGGCTACGGTGTAATCCGGTAGGCCCAGACAATTCGTTGCCGATGCTGACCGGTCCGATTCTTAGGAAGGATTCTCACGTCGCTCCCTTTATGTGGTTCGCAGTCCAACACGTTGTCGGAAAGCGGGTAGAGATAAGTCCGCCCTCGCTGGGACCACACACAGGGTCGGCTCCGAAATCGGAAACAAGAGGCGGCGCTCGCCAGGACTTTCCCCGCTGCCCCTGCGGGGATTGCCTGCCCGCTTTCCGTTATGTTTTCTTTCCCAACCACACGCGCGACGCGATACAGACAAATAACGCGGCCTCGTTCGAGAACCGATGCGGGTCCTCCATCGCGACCGGGAGGCAGGCGAGATCCGCCTCAAGGTCCAGACCGCGGACGATACGTGGCACCTCGTCAACCTCGTTGAGCCCGGCGACCTCGTCCGCGCGTACACGTTCCGCCGGGAGGAGACGATCTCGGACAAGATTCGCCCGGAGCGGATGGAGAAGGTTCGGATGAAGATCGGGATCCGCGTGGACAAGGTCGAGTATCAGGACTTCTCAGAGCGGCTTCGGATCTCCGGCGTGATTGAGGAGGCGCCACAGGATCTCGGGCGCCACCACACCCTCTCGATCGGTCTCGACGACGACCTCACCATCGTGAAGACGTGGCGAGACCATCACCTCCGTAGGATTGCGGAGGCGGTCGCGGCAACGGAGGCCCCCCTCGTGACCGTCCTTGCGATTGACGACGAGGAGGCGCTCCTCGCGGAAATCCGCCAGATGGGGATCCGAGAGGTCGCCGTGATTCGCGGGGAGCGGCAGGGCAAGATGTTCCCTGGAGCGGACCGCCGTGCGATGTACTTCCAGGAGGTGCTCGAGAAGGCGTCCGCGCTGAATCCAGAGTCCTCGCTGCTCGTTGTCGGTCCTGGATTCGAGCGGGAGGATTTCGCCCGCTACGTGCGGGACCGCTCGCCAGAGTTTGCCGCGAAGATCCGGCTCCACGGGACGAGCCAAGGTGGGATGGCGGGGATTCAGGAGGCGATGAAGGGAGGGCTCG
>CAYOUM010000102.1:2982-5815 GCA_964407185.1 uncultured Methanomassiliicoccales archaeon
AGGTCCTCGAGGAGACCCGGGTGGCCCAAGAGACCCGCCTCGTCGAGCGGCTTCTTGCAGAGATCGCGAAGGGCGGTCTGTACGCGTACGGCCCTGCGGAAGTACAGATCGCCGTTCACTCGGGAGCGGTGGAGACGTTGCTCGTGTCGGAGGTGAAGGTCCGCGACCTCGCGGTCGAAGACCTCATGCGAAACGTGGAGTCGGCCCGCGGGCACGTCGTGATCGTGAGCTCGCGCCATGAAGCGGGGAAGAAGCTCGAATCGCTGGGCGGCCTTGGAGCAATCCTCCGGTTTCCGATCCGCTAGGCCTTGCCCTTCGACTCCCCCCGCACGAGTGCCGTCGCGATGAGATGCGCGATCCGGAGCGGCTCAGGGAGGGCCCCTCGCACGGTGCAGCGGCGGATCGCCGAGCGTAGCTCGTCGGGCGCGATCCCTGCGGCGGTCGCGTACAGCGGTTTGTGGGCGGTCTCTACCCGAATGAGTTCCTGCCGTCGGAGGAGATCGAGGCGGGCCTCCCAATCCTTGAATCGCGCGCGCAGGGCCTTCTCAATCGCGGCGATGTCCGGTCGGTCGCGTGTGACCGTCGCGACGGGGACACGGATGTCACGGTGCAACTCCTCGACATCGATCACGTTGAACCCGCCGAGTGCAGCGCCGTCGAGGAGGACGAGCGCGAGCCCCTCCCGGTACCGGGACCGTCCGACCGTCTCCGCAAGGACGGCCGTCGCGTCGTCCCCATCGACATGAACGCGTGTCGTGATCACTCCCTCCACATAGTTCGGCGCGCGGACGACGACGCCGACGACGGGAACGAACTCTTCCCCAAACCGAAAGGGCGCGTCATCGACTCCAAGGATGCGGGCCTGTGGCTTCACCGGACTGGCAATTGCTGGCGGACGTATATCGACTTCCACGGCCGGGTCACACGAGTTTCAGCTTTCCCGTCACGTGGTCCACGAGTGACGAGGGCGCGGGGCCCACGGCGAGGCACGTCGTCGTTCCCGGCGGTAGCACCGTCAGGCCAGCATCCTCGATGAGGGCATTCGGAAGTTTGAGTTCGATCGCGCGCTTCCGGAGGACCGTCAGTTCGTCGAGCCCGGAGACGCGGACGACGACCTTTTTCTGGCCCTCTCGGAGCCATGCGGAGAACCATTTCGGTGCGCGGACCTTTGCTTCGAGCGCAGCGGTGACGGATGCGTGCGCGACCTGGACCGCCAACTTGCCCCTCGCAAGATCGAGGTCCTCGCGGACGACAACGACGAGCTTGTGCTCGAGCGGAGCCTGCGGGTGCCGTGGCGCAGTCCTCCGGGTCATCGTTTCATGCTCCATACAGTTCTTCCGCGCGCGCCTTTTCGAGCGCTCGGAGCTCCAGATCGACTTTCCGCAGGCGGTCCGAGGCCTCATCCCGCTTCGCGACGTAGTGCGACTTCGCGTCGCCAGTGTGGAGCGAGATCCGCCGCTCGTAGTCTTTGATCTGTCGCCGGAGCTTCTCCCGCTCCTCGGACAGTCCGCGGAGCTTTGCAAGGGTCACTCGATCCTTCTCAAGTTCCGCGGCCATGCTGTCCTTCGCGGGCCGCGGGGCCCGGACAAGTCTGGGATGGAGTTTGCCGAGCCACGGATAGGCGCCCCGCCACCAGCCGAGGGCGAAGAGCGCAACCGTTGTCCCGCTCAGACCGATCCAAAGGTTCGTGGCGGTGAAGAATCCGAGACCTGTGTCCGTGTTCACGCCGAGGCTGTTCAGGCCGAAGCCGTAGAGGATGACGACGACGACGCTCATTACAATCCCGAGGGTCACGCGGTACAGGCCATCATAGGTTCGGTCGAGCTCGCCGGGTCGCGGAAAGAGCGCGTTCACCAATGCCCAGCCCGGCAGGAAGAACAGGAGGACAAGGGCGAAGAGGAGATGGAACACGGGGGCCTTCGAGCGATGGGCGCGGCTTAAATCTTGCTTCCTGGGTCTCCGCGAATGGGGTGAAGGATTTCCGCACCTCCCCGTGCAACCCGAAGAGAGAAGTAGCCTGCACTCGATGGCCTCGCATGGCCGATGGATCGACAACCGTGGCGAGCCTTCGGGAGCGAGTCGCGGACTTCGTGACCGAGCGGGAATGGAAGATGTACCACAACCCGAAAGATCTCGCGATTGCCCTTAGCGTGGAGGCTTCGGAGCTCCTCGATCTCTTTCAGTGGACGCGGCCGGAAGAGATTGATCTGAAGGAACCACGGTTGCGGTCCGCGATTGAGGAGGAGCTCGCAGACGTGTTCATCTACGCGCTCCACCTCGCAAACTCGATTGAGTGCGACCTCTCCGAGGTCACGCTCCGAAAAATCGCGAAGAACGCGAAGAAGTACCCGGTCGAGAGATATCGGGGGCGGGCCCGCGAGGGCGGATGACGCCTACTCGAAGACCCAGAATTCGTTCCCGTCCGGGTCCGCGAACATGAAGTACGTTCCCCAGTCCTCCTTCGTCGTAGGCGTCGTGATTTTCACGCCCTTTTTCCGGAGGGCCGCCTCGTCGCGTTTGCAGCTCGTTGTCGCAAACGCGATGCCTGTGTTCCCGGATTCGGGCGGGGCGTCGATGCACAGATGAATCTTTGTCGATGAGCCACGTGGCAACACGGTGTGCCAGTGCGGGTACTTGTCGACGACCCGGAACCCGAGCTTCTCCTTGTACCACTTTGCAGACTTCTTCTCATCTCTAACGACGACGGCAATCGTGTTGAGTTTCAACATGCAGCGGCGGAGGGTGTGGTCTGACTTAAGGATAGATGGTCGCCCGCGACCCGACATCTTCGCCCAGGCACTTCGAGCGCAGGGTCTTGTAAGCGTAGGTGGCA
>CAYOUM010000103.1:0-5806 GCA_964407185.1 uncultured Methanomassiliicoccales archaeon
CGCGGGCTGGGCCTCGCGCGCGCTTGGAACCCCGGAGAAGCGAGCCCAGGCCCTCGACGCCTTCCTACGGATTTTCCCGCGCAACCAGGAAGGGATTTTCTTCTCCGAGAGCGGGGTCGTCACGAGTTGCATGGACGTCTCCGACGGCCTCGGCGCGACGATCCATCAACTCTCGGAGGCGAGCAAAGTCGCTTTCGTGATCGACTATGACGCGATCCCGATATACCGGGAGCTTGAGGGCGCGGACCGGAGGGTCGTCGAGGAGCTTGCCCTCTACTACGGCGGGGACTACGAACTCGTCGCGACCGTCCACCCGGATGCCCTCGGCGCGCTCCTCGAGAAGTACCGCCGGTCGAAGGGGAGGGAAGAGCAGTACAAGCTCTCCGTGATCGGCAAGGTCGATGCGAAGGGCGGGAACCGGCTCTTTTCGAAGAAGGGAGGAACTGCCCCGCTCGAGAACCGCGGTTGGGAGCACTTCCGGAGTTTCTCCGCATGGGAAACCGGTGCGAAAACTGTTTAACAGCCGCACGGGATTAGTTTCGCGGCATGTTGAGCAAGGCGGACGTCGTCGAACCCTTGGACGTGCGGGAGCCTCCGGGTCAGGCGATGGGCAAGATCGCGGAACTGGCGAGGCCCCTCGAGTCCGGAAAGATCGTGTGCACCGCGTGCGCCCGGTACTGCAAGATCGGCGAGGGGCAGGTCGGCCTGTGCGGTGTGCGCGGGGTCCACGACGGGAAGTTGTGGCTCTATGTGTATGGCCGCGTGATTACAGGCCACGTCGATCCGATCGAGAAGAAACCGGTGTCACACTATCGGCCGGGGTCAAAGATCTTCAGCATCGCGACGACCGGTTGTAACTGGCTTTGCCGTTACTGCTTCCTACCGGGCACGCTCGTCCTCACAGATCGCGGCCACGAACGAATTGAATCGATTTTCGCGAGCGCGGAAGCGACGTCCAACCCCGGGGTGCGTCATGTTCGAGATCGCGTCGCTTTCACGCATGGCGGGAAGTGGCGGAAAGTCACGAAGGCGTTCGAGCACCTCTACTCTGGTACTGTCCTCTCCGTGAAGCCTTACTACATGCCTGGTTTCGAATGCACACCCGACCACAAGGTGTTCGCATCGCTTGCAGGCGGGCCAGTCCGGAAGGTCCGCGCGAAGGACCTAAAGATCGGGGACTTCTTGGCCGTGCCGCGACCTCGTCCCAATGGCCGCGCTGGCGTGGACGTTCGAGCAATTCTGCACACTCGCGGAACCCCGGCCTCCACCAGAGAGATTCGGGTAGTCGAGGGAGAGGGCCGAGTCCGTTGGTCATCTGAACGCGGGAACGGAGTTCCTGCCTTCCTCGAGCTTACTCCCCGGCTCGCCCGCCTCCTTGGATACTATTGCGCCGAGGGCTCCGTAAATTGGCATCGGAGCCGGCCGAATAGTGGTTCGGTATGGTTCAGCTTCGGAAGCCACGAGGAGGACCGCATCGCAGAAGTCGAGAGACTTCTCACCTCCGTGTTTGACGCGCAAGCCCGGCGTGTTCGACAGCTCAATCGGGTGGCGGTCATTGCTCCCGGCGCCGCCCTGACCACTATCTTCGAACACCTCTGCGGAAATTCGAGCGCGACGAAGCGCGTCCCGGAGCCTGTGCTTCGTTCCACGAACCCCGGGGTCATTCGCGGATTCCTGGCGGGATACTTCAACGGTGATGGGTACGTCACCCGCCTTCGGACCGGCGGCCTCGTCCTCGGGAGTTCGTCCGTATCGCCGTCGCTCACATACGGTGTCGCCCAACTCCTGCTCGCGCTTGGGGAAGTCCCCCGCGTGTACGTCGCAAAGAACCCGCGGGAGTACGAAATCGAGGGACGGAGGGTCACGCGATCGGACGATGTGATGCTCCGGCTCTGGGTCGAGGCGGTGACCGTCACGCCGTCCGACCTCGAATGGAAGGCCTCAAAGGTCCGCGTCGTCCGTCGTCCGGACTACATGCTCGTTCCGGTCAAGCAGATCGAGGAACGGGAATACGTGGGCCCCGTGTACAATATCGAGGTGGAGGGCGACCATAGCTACACGGCGAACCTTCTTGCGGTTGCGAACTGCCAGAACTTCGACATCAGCCAACGCCGCAAGGTCGAAGGGATCGAGGTCGTTCCCCAGGACGTCGTGAAGATGACCGTCGACCAAGGGTGCCAGGGCCTCGCGTACACGTACAACCAGCCGACGATCTTCATCGAGTTCGCACGGGACATCGGCATGGCCGCCCGGAAGGCCGGCCTCATCAACATCTTCGTGTCGAACGGCTACGACACGCCGGAAGCGGTCGCGGAGATGCCGAAGTTCCTCGATTGCATCACGGTCGACTTCAAGGGCAGCGGCGAGACGAAGTTCGTGCAGAGGTACATCGGGATCCCGAACGCGGACCCGATCTTCCAGACGATCAAGGATGTGCGGGACACGAAGAAGGTCCACATCGAAATCACGGATCTCATCGTCCCACAGGTCGGCGACGACCTCGAGGCCGCGCGGAAACTGTCGAAGTTCGTGTACGACGAGCTCGGCCCCGAGACGCCGATCCACTTCCTGCGCTTCCACCCGGACTACAAGATGATGGAGTTCCCGTGGACCCCCGTCGAGACCCTCGAGAAGCACTGCGAGGTTGCGAAGGAGGCAGGGCTGAAATACGTGTACATCGGGAACGTGCCCGGGCACCCGCTAGAACACACGTACTGTCCGGGGTGCGGCGCAATCGCAATCCGGCGGTACGGGTTCGACATCACGGGCTGGTACCTCGACAAGAACAACCGATGCAAGAAGTGCGGGTATCAGCTGTCGATCTTCGGCGCGCTCGAGAAGACGTTCAAGGACGACCGCTTCTATTCCGTCCTGCACCACCGCTAGGTCGCGAGCCGGCCCTTCTCGATCAGTGGCTTCCCATCGACCTCGACCGTCGCCTGCGTCAAGATCGCATCAACGCGCACTGCGCATGCCACGCGCCCGCCAAACGGGATGCTGTCGCCGAAGACAACGTGGATCGCGCCGAGGGCCTTCTCGGCCTCCGGCAGCGATGCGTTCGTCCGGGCCCGGGGGTTGAGACCGATCCCGAGCTTCGCGACATTTCGGCCCTCCCGCCCGCCGCGGTTCATCTCGAGGACCGCGGACTCCGCGCCGACTACCTTCGACGCATAACCCTCCTTCAGCACCACGGTCGCCGCCTGATGGAGGGGCTCATAGAAATATGCGTCCGGGACGAGGCGCCCGTCCGCGGTTCCTTCGAGCGGGGCCACAAAGATCTCGCCCGCCGGGAGAGTCGTGACCTCGCCCTTTCGTGTGGCCACGCCGGTGTCGTGGAAGTTCCACTCCCGGCCGCGGACCGTGAACGTCGCGTCCGCGCCGGAGGCGGTCACGACGTGGACGGACGATGTTCCCCGGAGGCGGCGCTGGAGGCGGCGCACCCGTTGCTGGATCTCACCATGGTCTGCCGTCAGGGCTCCCCCGCCCTCGAGCATCGCCTCCGCCACCGCGGGCATCGAGACAACCCGGACGCCGGCGCGGTTCGCAGCCCGCCGAGCATGTGTATGGGTCATCGAGTGCGTCGTTGCGAGGAGGACGACGTCCGCCTCGAGCATCGCGGCCGCGAGGAAATCCGGGGGCTCACCGCCGGACCCGTTCCGTGTGCCGATAAGCGCGAAGACGGGATCACAACCCGCGGACGCGGCCGCGTAGAAGAACGCGCGTCCCACGGCGACGCGTTCCGGGTCTGCAATGATGAGAACCTCCTCCTCTGCCTTGAGCCCCGCGCTCGTTCGGAGCACGGAGGCCGCTCCCTCCTCGAGCGCCATGCGCCACGTGGATTGGGGACCGAGGAAAAAAGATTCCGTAACGACCTCCGCGTTCAGGGCGGTGATAACCGACCGGAAACATCTAAGTAAGAAGGTCCGGGATGGCAGAGGTCTGCGCATGAACGTCTCGACACAGGACCTCAAGCGAATCCTTCGGGACTTCAACGCGCGATACCACGCATCGTTCTCTGCGGTGGTCTCCCGGAGCGGCGTGCCGATTGCCTGGGAACTCCCGCCGGACGTGAATGTCGAGAACGTCGCAATGCTCAGCGCGACGATCCTCGGGGCCTCGGAGGTAATCTACTCGGGGATGAAGGCGACCCGCCCGCTTCGCGTCCTCGTGGAGTCCGAGACGAGCACGTTCATTGCGACAGGGATCGGCGAGCGGTCGCTCCTCGTTGCGATGGTCCCCGGGAAGGCGGACGGGGTCATCGCGGGCTTGGAGGCGGCGACGAATTCGATTCGGAATGTGCTCCGCGGGCAGGGCTGAGCCAGCGGCCGATGATGCGGGTCCGCAAGGACCCGTACGGCGGCCACGCGTCGAGCTTCCAGAATAGGAATGCGAAGGCGATGCCGACGGCCGCGCCGCCGAGGATGTCCGACGGGTAGTGCACCCCCTCGTAGATCCGTGCCCATCCGACGAGGATTGCGTACAGGATCAACAACGGGAACCGGCGACGCACGTGAAGTCCGAGGAGAACGGCAAAGACGAACGCCCGCGACGTGTGGCCGCTCGGGAACGCGGGGTCGACGAACTCCGAAAGGAACGGAAGGGACAGGACGCGGACCTCCGAATAGAATTCTGCCGGCCGAGGTCGATCGAAGGCGAACTTGAGGATCTCTGTCACGACCGCCACGGCGACGAGGGCGAGGAGGTAGTCGAACGCAAGCGTACGGCGCCCGCGAATCCACAGGGGAATCGCGTAGAGGGCCATGACGAAGAACAGGGCTGAGAAATCGAGCCCGAGGGCGAGGGCGTCTAATGCGGGATTTGCCGAACCCGAGTTGAGGGCCCGAAAGAGATCGTCCTCGAAGGCCATCGAGCCGCGATTCGGGGTCCCATAGAAAAGGGCTCCCCCGACATAATCAGACGCAGGACCGTCGGGCGTCGAATCCCACGAAGACTCGGCCATCGGGATTCTTCGCTCCCCGGTGAACGAGACCCGTTCGTACGATTCGACAACAAGGCGATAACCCCCTGCCGCGATGCCGGGCCCGGCCATGCGAGTCCTCGCGCTCACGTTCGACGCATTCGGCACGATCATCGACACGGGGCGAGCGGTCCTCCACGACGTGGCGAACGAGATCGTCACCGACTACAGACTCCCGATGACCGGCGGAGAGTTCCTCGAGCGGTGGGACGCGCACTTCTTCGCGGTCGACCATAGTGAATTCCTCACCCTCGCGGAGGCGTCGGCGGCGAGCCTTGCGAAGGCGTTCGCGGACATCCACGTTCGCGGTGATCCGGAGCCATACGTTGACTCGCTTGTCCGATTGTGGAGTCGGGCGCGCCCGTATCCGGAAGTGCGAGGGGTCCTCGCGCGGCTCGCGGGAATTCCCAGGGCCGTGGTGTCGAACGCAGACGATGCCCTTCTCAAGGACATTCTCAGTCGCAACCGGCTCGCGTTCGACGCGGTCGTCACGTCGGAAGCGTGTCGCGCATACAAACCCGCACCGAGGATCTTCGAGGTCGCCCTCCGCGAGCTCGGCATCGCTCCCCAGGACGCCCTTCACGTGGGTGACTCCCTGGATGCAGACGTCGGTGGGGCACAGAAACTCGGGATGAGGACCGTCTGGGTGAACCGCGCCGGGGAGATCCGAAGGCCTGACCAGCCGAGCCCGAACCTAGAGGTTCCGGATCTCCGGGGACTGCTCGCCACCCTGCGCTCCGTCGGCGACCCGAGGCGGGCGGGCGACGCGTAGAATCGTGTATACCTCCGAGGTCCATGTCCACGTCGGGGGGGGGGCCTGCTTGTCTC
>CAYOUM010000104.1:0-5791 GCA_964407185.1 uncultured Methanomassiliicoccales archaeon
CAACCGCGAGGTCCGCGGACTTCCCGACCTCAATCGAGCCGAGCCGGTCCTCCATCCCGAGGGCCTTTGCGCCCCCAATGGTCGCGAGGTCGAACGCGGTCTGCGCGGGGAGGACGGACGCGTCCCATCGCGCGGACTTGTGCAAAAGCGCGCAGACCTTCATCTCTTGGAACATGTCCATGCCGTTATTGCTGATCGGGCTATCCGTCCCGAGGGACACTGCCGTGCCGGCCTCGAACATTTCCGGGAGCGGCGCGACGCCGCCCGAGGCGAGTTTCATGTTCGAGATCGGGCAGTGGGCGACACTTACGCCTCGGCGGGCGAGGACTCGGACTTCGTTCAGGGTCACCCACACGCAATGCGCCGCGACGAGGCGGTCGGAGAGGAAACCGATCTTGTCGAGCCACTCGACCGGCCGCAGGCCCGTCTTCCGCCGGTGATTGTACACTTCCACGCGCGTTTCCGAGAGGTGCGTGTGCATCCGCACGTCGAAGCGATCCGCGAGCTCCTTCGCAGCCGTGTACGTGTCCTCGGAGCACACGTACACGCCTTGGAGGCCGATAGAGGGCGTTACGAGCTCATCGCCCCTCGCCTTCCGGACGAACTGCTCCGCGTTCGCGAGCGGGTTTCCACGCTGCGTTGTGGAGCGCTCGTCGAGGACAACCCAGGAGAGAAAGCCTCGGATGCCTGACTCCCGGACCGCACGGGCGACTTCGTCCTCCCAGTAGAAGAGATCGTGAAACGAGGTCGCACCGGATTTCAGCATCTCGATGCAGCCGAGAAGGGCGGCCATCTGGACATCCCGCCGCGTGAGCTTCGCGTCGGCCGCGAATGCCCGCTCGAGCATCGCTTCCAAGGGAACATCGTCCGCCGCACCGCGCAAGAGCGTGTTTGCGACGTGCGTGTGTGTATTGATGAGTCCCGGAATGATCGCACAGTTCGAGCAGTCAAGCACCTCGTCGGCAGAACCCCGAACCTCACCGACTCCCGCGATCCGGCCACCTTCGACGAGGACGTCCCCCAGAATGACCTCTCGGCGGGCGTTCTGCGTGACGAGATAGCCACCGCGGAGGAGGAGCGACATCGCGGCCGCCGAGGAGACCGTCCGGGAAAAAGCTTGCGGGAGAACGCTTTGGGATCCCGAGCGGTGACCGATCGGATGGATCTCGTCCGCGAACTCAAGCGACGCGTCGATCAGATTCCCTGGGGACGCGTTGCGACAGTTTCCGACATCGCCAGGGCGCTCGGCGACGAGGCCGCTGCTCCGGCGGTGTTCCGGATCCTACGTGACGCTTCAATGGCGGGCGCTCACCGCGTCGTACGGACTCGTGGACACGTCGCCAATCCGGGTTTCGCGACGCTGTTGCGTGCAGAAGGAGTGCCTCTCGCTCGCGGACGTGTCGTCCGGCTCAAGGACCGGCGCGTAACGGAGTTCCATGGCTCGCGACCCTTGGCGGGCCTACGAGAAGAACAGAGGCGCCTCGCCGCTCGTGTCGTCACGAAGGACGGATTCTCGTCAGAGGAAACGATTGCGGGCTTCGACCTCGCATACGACCGGAGTTCCGCAACCGCTGCGGCGGCGGTGCTCTCCTTGGCAGACGGCAAAGTCGGCCAAACCGCTCGGACGCAGGTGCGCGTACGGTTTCCGTACATCCCAGGGTACCTCGCGTACCGGGAGTTCCCGGGAATCAAGCGTTGCTTCGCACTCTTGGATCCGAAGCCCGACATTCTGATGATCGACGGCCACGGCATCCTCCATCCCGCACGATTCGGGATGGCAAGTTCCGTTGGCGTCGCTCTGAACCGGCCGACCATCGGCGTCGCGAAACGCCTTCATGTCGGTGACCTCGGACCAATGCCGCAAGAGGTTGGCGGCATTACACCGGTCCATCTCGATGGTGAGCTGTGCGGGGTAGGGCTCCGAAGTTCTTCGTCCCACCGACTGATCTATGTCTCCGTAGGCCATCTGATCTCTTTGAATTCAGCCGTTCGACTGACGAAACTCATGTGCGAGACCAGAATACCGGAACCGCTTCGGCAGGCGCACTTGCTCGCTAAACAGAGACAAAGGAAATAGAAGAAAAAGCGCAAAGAGTGGTTGAGCACGCTACAGCGTGTGTCTCAGCCAAGAAAAAAAGGAACCTAACGCTTCTTCTTCTTGCCCTTCTTCTTCGCCATGGCCCACACCGAAGGTTGCTCCTCCTGTGGTCAGGATATTGATAAAGGAATTATAAAGATATCGAGAGCGCATTTTTCGCTAAATATAATAATTCGAGGATGCAACTAGCGCACACTTGCACGTGACAATGCGCAGTGAGAGGCGTAAGTCTCAAGCGATTCCGTTCCATCTCCATTCGTGGACGTCATCGTGTTCGGTGCGGGTGCGATGGGGAGTTTCTTCGGAGGAATGTTGTCCCGCCGAAATCGGGTGACACTTGTATGTCGCGCAGAACACGCGAACGCGATTCGGAAATCCGGGTTGCGGATCGCAGGAAAGACGGCGATGATCGCGCATCCCACCGTCACGACGTCGGTTTCCCGGATTCGACGTGCGGATCTAATCATCATCTCGACGAAGGCGTACGACACCGAAGGCGCGGCACGTAGGCTCCAGCGGATCGGAACGCGGGCGACGTGGCTTACGCTCCAGAACGGTCTCGAAAACGCTGACGTCCTCGCCCGGTACGCGCCGAAAGTCATCGCGGGCACGACGACCCACGGCGTCACGTTCGTCCGACCCGGCGAGGTCCGTCACGCCGGGATTGGGGACACCATCATCGGCACGTTTGCGGGGGCGAGGGAGAACGATGTCATCCGCCTCCGCGACGTGCTTGAAGAGAGCGGGATCCGCACTCGAATCTCGCCGAGCATTCGTCGTGAACTCTGGCTCAAGGTCATTGTAAACGCAGCAATCAACCCCCTTGCGGCGCTAACCGGCCTCCGGAATGGGCAGCTCCTCGTTGTCCCTGGGCTCCGCGCCGCGCTCGAGGGGCTGTGCACCGAGGCTGCGTCTGTCGCCCGCGCGGAGGGCTTCGACATCGCGGACCGTGAGGCGATCGACCTCATGGCTCGAATCGCACGCCGGACTCGCGAGAACAGGTCGAGCATGCTTCAGGATGTACAGCTGCGGCGAAGGACGGAGGTCGATGCAATCACGGGGGCCGTGCTTCGCGCGGCACGGCGCCACGAGCTGACGGTCCCAATGAACCTCATCGCGCACGCACTCGTCCAAGGGCTCGAGCGGTCGTACCGAGGGCCTTCCTCGTAGGGGCTCCCGTTGGATCTGTACAGAAGGCCGGGACGATACGTATTTAAATAGGTCCTTAAATCGGGAACGGTCCACGGGGGCGGAGCGTTCACGGTCCCCGCTCTTGGTAGGCGGTGGTCGAGCCCATGGCTAAAATCAAGATCGAGAACGTTGTCGCATCGACGTCCCTAGGTGGCGAGCTGGACCTCCAGGCGATCGCGCTCGCACTTGGTGGGGCGGAATATGAGCCGGAGCAATTCCCTGGCCTGATTTACCGGCTGAAGGAACCGAAGACAGCGACCCTCTTGTTTCGAAGCGGAAAGGTCGTCTGCACCGGCGCGAAGAGCCTGGATCACGTAAAGACGGCCATCGACACCGTCGCGAGGCAAATCGAAGCCGCGGGGATTCCGATTAAAAAGAACCCGGTAATCGAAGTTCAGAACATCGTCGCGTCCAGCGACCTCGGCACGGAAATCAACCTGAACGCCATCGCGATCTCCTTGGGCCTTGAGAAGGTCGAATACGAGCCGGAGCAATTCCCCGGGCTCGTCTACCGCATCGACGTGCCCAAAGTCGTCGTCCTCCTATTCGGGAGCGGGAAGCTCGTGTGCACGGGCGCCCGGAAACCCGAGGACGTTGAGCAGGCGGTTGAGAAGATCACGTTGGAGCTGAAGGCTGCGGGACTCCTCCGGTAGGTTCGCGAGACCATGGGCGTCGGCCGCCAGGAGTACATACCCGCCCTCCGGTATGATGCGCTCACGCCATTCTTTGACCCCCTCGCGACCGCGCTTCTCCGCATCGCTCCGTTTCAACGACGACTCGTTGAGTTGGCGGGGATTCAGGCCGGCCATCGCGTCCTTGATCTTGGGTGCGGGGCGGCCACCCTCGCGATCATGGTGAAACGAATGCGGCCGAGTGCGGAGGTCACTGGCCTTGACGGAGACCCGAAGATTCTGGAA
Organism: uncultured Methanomassiliicoccales archaeon; assembly: GCA_964407185.1. Classification (GTDB taxonomy): domain Archaea; phylum Thermoplasmatota; class Thermoplasmata; order RBG-16-68-12; family RBG-16-68-12; genus EA-19. Next base: position 4,207 of record CAYOUM010000104.1, read on the forward strand.
ATTGCCCGCAGCAAGGTGGCGAAGCTCGGCCTAGACATACGGCTGGACGAAGGGATGGCGTTTGCCCTTCCGTATCCGAATGAATCGCTCGACCGCGTCGTGTCGAGTATGGTCATGCATCACCTAACATCCGAGAACAAGCTTCGAACCTGTCGCGAGGTCGCACGCGTTCTCGGACGGGGCGGCGAGCTGCATGTGGCGGACTTCGGCGTCCCGCAGACCGCGGGGATGCGCCTCCCCGCCAGAATTGGCATGCGTTTGGAGGAGACGAAAGACCTCGTTGCGGGGCTCCTCCCTGACATCTTCCGAACGGCCGGGCTAAAGGACGTTCGCGTTGCGACTCGATACAAGACGCCGTTCGGGAGCGTATCCCTCTACCACGCGCGAAAACCCGAGACCTGACGAGTCCAGGCCAACAGCCAAGCTTGGTCAGCCCTTTCCGGGGAAGAGGATGGCGATCTTCGACAACCACTTCCACCTCCGTCAAGAGGGGCTCGGCGTCGACGCGGCAAAGCAGTTCGAGGCGGCGGGAGGCACCGCGCTCATGCTTACTCACTCCCCGTACCACGATATCCCGATCCACGGAAGGGAAGACTACGAGAAGGCATTCCGGCGTACGCTCTCGCTCGCAGACGCGGTCCGCCGAGAAACGACGCTGCGTGTGTTCGTCGCCCTTGGGCCGTATCCGGTTGATCTCCTTTCCCTCGCGAGATCACGCGGGCTGGAAGCCGCCGTGGAGGTCCTTCGGAGTGGCGTTGACCGAGCGGCCCGACATATCGTGGCAGGAGATGCCGTCGCCATCGGGGAGGTCGGACGGCCCCACTTCCATGTCGACGAGAACCTCTGGCGGGCATCCAATGCAATCCTCGAACATGCAATGAACACGGCACACGACGTGGGCTGTGCGGTCGTGCTCCACACGGAGGATCCGACACCGGAGACGTTCCTTGAACTCGCCGCTATGGCGGACCGGGTTGGGCTGAAGCGTGAGCGGGTCGTAAAACACCACTCGACGATTCTCGACACATCGGAGGGATACCGAGGAATCGTACCCAGCGTCCTCGCGAAGGAAGACCTCATCAAACGGGCCGTGCGAACGGTCGGAACGTTCCTCCTCGAAACCGACTATATCGACGATCCTCGTCGGCCGGGCGCCGTCCTCGGACCCGCCACGGTCCCACGGAAGACGCACGCGCTCCTTGAGAAGGGGATTCTGACACCGAAGCTCGTCAGGACGATTCATCAGGAGCTGCCCGCCAGGGTCTACGGAATCGACCTGGGTTAGACGACGCGCCCGTCCTGTCATTGACGAATTTCGAACCCCGCAAACTCGCCAGTCGGTGTCTCCCAGCGTATGTCGGCTTTCTCGACACGGGCATGGGGCTGGTGCGAGACATTCCATTCGACTGCGTCCTCGATTAGCTCCCGTTCTCCCTCGAAGACGGCCTCGACCGTCCCATCGCGAAGATTGCTGACACAGCCGTGGAGACCGAGCTCCTCGGCCTTCCGCTGGCAATGCGCTCGAAAGTACACGCCCTGGACGAGGCCCCGAAAGACGACGCGCGCCCGTGCGATCATCGTGGGA
>CAYOUM010000105.1:0-5749 GCA_964407185.1 uncultured Methanomassiliicoccales archaeon
GGAGCATAGGTGGCCACGTGCAAACCGACAAGGACCGAGAGAACCGCGGCAACTGCCACGCCCGTACTGCCAAGTAATGAGTACACAGCAGCGCCAACGGTCCCATTCGGGAAGCCCGAAGACATCACATCATATCGGACTACTGAAATCGACTGAGACATGGGATTTGAGATTGATACCGCATAGGTGCCTGAAGGCAGCCCGTTCGAACCGTACAGCGGTGTCATGCTCCCGATGTAGGTATCGCCGCCATCCGTTGCCTGGATTACCACCGAGGCTGGAGCGCCCGACTCGACATCGAATAAGTAGCGAACGTCCGATGCCACCGGAAAGACATCAAACGAGAACGTGTAGGTCTCTCCCGGGCTCAAAGATAGAAGAGCGCCGCGATTCTGTCGGACCGAGAAGATCGGCTGACCAATCACGTAGGTGGCCGTCAACACAAGCGCGACGAGAATGAGCAGCACCCCGCCCTTCTTGCGCTTCATTGATGCCACAATGAATACGCTGGCGTTAAGGCTTTCTCAATAAGCATTCACAGCAAGACAACCACGGCGTGGCTCGATTCGCACGTCCGGCCGACACGAGTGAATCGATTGCACTTGTCTCCGACTCCTCGGGAAGTGAGAACCTCGATGTCCTCCCGGTTCGTAGAGCGTGGGCTTCACCTTTGTTCTCAAGAAGGGCACGGGCCTGCTGGGATTCGTCGCACTCCATGTGTTTCTGCATTCAATCAAATGAGGATTGAAATCCACACCGGCTACTGATTGAATCGTCTCAGATCCTCTCTCCTGGGCGTCTCGCATTCGTCCAGGCGCAGCGGCCGCCCCTGTGGGAGGCGAGGCCAGAATGCCATCCAGTCGTTGAGGCTGTTTCGGGTGGGGAAGCTTATCGCCAACGAGACACGCGACGGTTGCCTCGTTGGGCTCTTCCCGAACAGGATTCATGGCCAAAAAATCGAATGCTCCCGGCGGGATTTGAACCCGCGTCACCAGCTCGAAAGGCTAGCATCCTTGACCGGTCTAGACTACGGGAGCGCAGGGCCCGCCACGATGGAGTCCCTAGAAAACCTTTCCCGTGGGAGTGTCTCCTTCACACGAGTGCTACCGCGCGGATCGGGGACCCGGTTGCGCCCCGCAATCTCAGCGGCAGTGCGATGAGGGTGAAGGATGAAGCGCGCACATCCGCGAGGTGCGCCACGTTTTCGAGAATCGGCACGGATGCCTTGAGAAGCGTATGGTGTGCAGGGAAATCGCCTGCATCCGTTAGGTCAACATTAGCCGTGTCGGTGCCAACAACGGAGGCGCCCCATCTGAGGAGTTCTTCCGCGCCACGACGCGTCAGGCCCGGGTTCTCGTACAGGTACGCCCGCCGTCCCCGCTTGGCCTCCCAGCCGGTCCAGAGAATCACGCCGCTTCCGCGTACGAGGGGGACGCCGCGAAGGGCCTTTCTTAGTGCCTCCGGACCGATTCGCGACTTCGCCCGTTGCGGGCGCAAATCGAGTAGGCGGCAAGGGACGACGAACTTGGATAGCGGGAGTTCGTGCAAGGTCTTTCCCTCAGGACGGTAGTGCGAGGGCGCATCGACATGCGTGCCCGAGTGGGTGACCATGAACAACGCCTCCGAGAGGAATCCGTGACGCTCCCGGGTTGTCCATGGAATGAACACTGGCTTCGGGTAGGCGGGAAATACCTGCAGGTTCGGCGAGATCTCCTGAGACAGGTCCACGATGCGGCGATACACGATGGAGCCCATGGGATCACCGCACAGTAACGGGGCACGGAACCTCTTCATCCTTCGCCTGGGCGATGCCGGGGTGGCCCCGGGCCGATTCCGCCCTATCCCGTGAGTTCGCCCGCCATCTCTTTCGCGAGGAGTTTGTACTCCTGCTCCTTCATCGCGTCCGCATTCGCACTCACGAGGAGATACGAATCGTTCACGACGACCTTCTCGTTCAGGGTCTGGACGAACCGGAGCACACTTGAGAACCCGTTCACGCTCACGAGGTACTCAAGCCCCTCCATCGCGACCGCCGCATTCCCGCCCGCTTCGAGGAACCGAATCGTCGCGCCCGCGAGGGTCACAAGATCCGTCGGGTCCGCGACCGCGACGTCGCCTTGCGGCTTGCCCGGCGTGCGGCTGAGCCAGATCGATTCGACATGGCGGAGCTTGAACCGACGGAGCACGTCCCCGGGGTGCGTCCGCGAGATCAGGAGTCCGCGCGCGCCCGCGTCGACAAGGGTCCGGAGCTGATCGAAGACCGCGTCCGCCTTCTCCTCATTCACGAGGTAGCTCCCGCGCTCGGAAATCTCGCCCCCGCCTCCCTCGGACGGCGTGTCCTCCGCCAGTCGGGCGGCCATCGTCTCGACATCGCGGTGGATCACGGCGAGCCTCGTCTTCGCCATGATGCTCAGTTCCGTCGATGAGTAGCCGCGGGAGGCGAGCTTGATCGTCTCCGCCCAGGCGGTCCGGAGGCCTTCCTCGTACCCTTCGAGAAAGGACTTTCGGTCCTTTTCGCTCACCATCGGGGGAATCCGCGGCGACATACGGGCTCGGGCGGTAAAAGCTTTTCAACGAGCATCCGCGCTACCCGATGTACCCGAGGTCTTCCTTTCGCGGGGTCTCCGGCTGCCCCTCGACCTCGCGGAGCTTCGACGTGATCTGGTCGATTTGCTTCGCTTTCGTCTCGAGTTCCGCGAAACTGATCTCGATTCCGAGGACTTTCGTGAGGACCGTGAGGACGGCCTGCGCGCTCTTCGGGTCGACGAAATAGCCGCTCGTCTCGCCCATCAGGCACACGCTCCGGACCCCGTACACCTTTCCAAGGCCGAGCACGAGCCCACTCGCGCCGACGATTCCCGCCCCGGGCTCGGTCCGGGAGAACACCACGCCATGCTTCTCCAAGTCCTTCACGAGTTCCAGGTCCGTCGCAGCGCCAAGCACCCGTGGTTTCGTGACCATGTGGCCGAGCCCATAGCCGCCGAGGGTGAACGCCTGGCGCACACCGAGGGCCGTGATCTCCTTCAGGATGCGGTCGCTGAGCTCATACTGTCCCTCCGGGGTGAGGCCTTGGTAGTCGCCCGTAAGGATCACGAAATCCCGGCCGCCGTTCCGTTTCACGAAGTGCATCTCGTTGTTCACGAGGCGGACCTGTCCATCTTCGAGGACGAGGACCTGAGGCGGGAAGTACTTCGAGTAGATCTCCGCGAACTTGACGGCCTTCAGTTCGTCCTTCAAGTGCTCGGCAGCAAGCTTGCCGACGTTGCCGATTCCCGGGAGGCCCTCGATGAAGATCGGGTCGTTTAGCTGTGGCTTCTCGAGATACCTCACGACGATGCTTTCCATCCGGTGCCTCCTTCCTTCTTCAACATCCGGCGGTACTTGCCGTGTCGGTCCTCCGGGGAATACCGCGGCGGGATTGGGCTCGCCGACGCGGCCCCACACTTCGGGCACGTGTCCCGAAGCGTGTACGCGCGACAGGTCCGACAGACTCTCATGAAAGTGCGCATAGTAAAGGCTTCCTCATTCCTGACGGATGAACTTCCCCACGCCTCCCTTCGATTCGATGTGCTTCAGGACCTTCGCCGCGGCCTTCTGGATTTCCTCTTCCGCGGTCTTATAGTCCGACGCCCGCACGACGAGCCGGTATCGCGGGGCACCGATGTACTGAACCTTCACCGCGACGCCATCGGCCTTCATCGCCTTCACGAGCGCGTCGCGAATGTGGACCGCGCCGTCCGGTCGCGGATTCGTCAGCTCGAGGTACCCGTCAATCGAGACCGCAGGCGGAACGATGTTCTCCTTCGCGACCTGGACGAACGCCTCAACCCAGGGGCCCGTGAAGCCCTCCGAGGCGAGGATGTCGGGGTCCATCACGGAGTCCTCGAACGCGCGGTACAGGGTGCCGAACTTGTCGAGGAGGGCGTACCCGAAACGATCCCACCCGTCGTCGACCGTGACGCCGAGTCGCTCCGCAACGATCGCAAGGAGCTTCTCCGCCTTCTGCTCGTTCTTCCATTCCTGGATCTTCTCGCGTCTCTGGTGCTCGTTGACGGCCTTCAGGCTGAGGTCGATGTGTCCTTTGTCCCGATCGACCCGGAGGACCTTGCAGACGAGTTTCTGTCCCTCGCGGACGTAGTCGCGGATGTACTTGATCCACCCGCTCGACACCTCGGCGATGTGAATGAAGCCCTCCTTGCCGTCGTATTCGTCGAGGGTCACGAAGGCCCCGAAGTTCTTCACGTCCTTCACCGTGCAGACGGCGAGCTCGGCCTCCTCCGGCCACTCATACTCCAGGCCCTTCGTCCTCATTCGACGGCCCCCACAATTTCGCCCCGGATCGCGGCCTTGCCGCCTGTGGGCCGAGCAAGCGTTGCCCCGCACACCTGGCAGAGGACGTCGTTCGACGCCCGGTCGAAAACGATCTGCTCGTTGCCGCAATCCTTACACTTGACCCTAAGGAATCGCGACTCGGGCTTGGGAATCAACTCTCGTGGACCTCCACCAGCTCGAACTTTTTCGCGCGCAACGCCGGTCGCTGATAGGCCTTCTTGCACACCTTGCAGCGGAACCGGAGATGGACTCGCTTCGTCGGTTTCTCGCGCCCCTCCGGCTTCGGGCGGGGAAACCCCCCATAACCCCGCATGACCCGCCGAAACCGACGTTGGCCCCTACGGAGTTCGGATCGAGGTCGGTTCTTCACCCGCTCGACCTCCTGCTCCGTGTGCTTGTTGCAGTGGGGGCAATAGGACCGGATAACCCGGGGCATTTTCATGGGGAGACCCGTTGAGACGCTATCGAACGAGGAACCGCTATTAAAGGCTTATCAACTCCGCTGCGCGGCGCACGAGAGACCGCGGGCGACGCGACCGTATCAGGGTCTGCAAATTAATCGGAACCCATATATATACGAGGAAGAATATTACAAATGACTCCTAGATGAAGGAAGCCCGCCTGAGCCGCAAAGATGAGTCGATGGTCGATCTTTTCATCCGGACCGGGATGTCGAAAAACATCGCGAAGACCCTCGTGTTTCTATCGAAGAGGGACGAAACCACGTCGGTCGAGATCGAGAAGGCGACGGGCCTCCGGCAGCCCGAGGTGAGCATCGCGATGCAGGATCTCCGGCGCCGCCGGTGGGTCGAGAAGCGAGACATCAAGAAGGAAGGGAAGGGGCGGCCGGTCCACGCGTACCGCCTCGCGGTGCCGTTCGAGGAAATCGTCGAGACGATCGGGAAGGCGGAGCGGTCGAAGATCGAGGAAATCGAAACGAACATCCGGAAGATGAGGGCACAGCTTACCTAGCCCGAATCTTCCGGACACCCTTCGGGGTGCCCACAAACACGATGTGCGCGACCCCGACGAAGAGCCCGTTCTCGATGACCCCGGGGACGTTGTTGATCTCCCGCTCGAGTTTCGCGGGGCTCCGGATCGCGGGGAACTCACAATCGAGGATGTAGTTGTCGTTGTCCGTCCGGTGCGTCGTCTTGCCCGCACTTCGGAGAACCGCTTTCGCACCGAGGTCTTCGAGGAGTCCCTTTGTGATCTTCCAGCCAAACGGATGGACTTCGACTGGCACGGGGACGCGGGATCCGAGGCGTCGAACGAGCTTCGACTCGTCCACGGCAATTGCCACGCGCTTCGATGCCGCAGCGACGAGCTTTTCACGGAACAGCGCGCCGCCCATCCCCTTGATGAGGTCGAGCTTTGGATCGACCTCGTCCGCTCCGTCAATTGTGAGGTCGACCTT